>CAVIFG010000005.1:13766-24781 GCA_963641955.1 Escherichia coli | reverse complement strand
GTCTATACAAAGAGGTCGAGCTTTTCGAGTATTCGGAAGAGGAACAGGAGGCAGTAAGGCAACGAAGAAAAACACGCGCTAAGACTTCTGCTCCGAAAATTAAAAGCCTTAATGATAAGAATAGCCGAAAACATTTTCGATGGCGCTTGTTTAATAATTTTGGCGAAGGCGACTATGTCGTTTCACTGACCTACGACAATGAGCACATACAGAGGAATATACCCGAGCGAAAAAGAGAGTTTGCGAATTACATAAAGTGCTTAAAGCGTTTGTATATCAAAAAGGGACTTGAACTAAGGTACTTGTATGTGATTGAGGGTGTGAACGATGAAGCACGATTTCACTATCACTTGGTCGTCAACAGCGGTGATGGTAAAGTAACAAGAGATGAGGTGGAACGGCTGTGGAAATGTGGCAAGCACACGAACTGCAAGCGCTTACAGCTGGACGATGACGGCACCTTTACCTCCCTTGCGTTTTATTTGATGAAATCAAAGGACACAAGGAAGAAATGGGAGAGGAGCTGGAACGGCTCGCACAACCTTAAACGCCCGGAAGTAACTGTCGATGATAACAAGGTATCGAGAAAGGTAATGCGTAAGATCCAAGACGCTGCACGGAACGACGAGGTCGAAAGAATTATGGCTAGGATATACCCGAAGTTTAGGGTTATCGATTATGAGATAGGTCAAAACCCTGTCACAGGTCGTGATTATGCCAGCTTCCGAATGATACGGCTTGAGTAGAGTTAAGCCGGCAAATTCGGTAGTAATGCGAGTTCGGCGGTATTTCGGAGAATGAAAGGAGTAAGTCGATATTAGATGAAAGAACTTATAGTTGACAATTTTGCAGGAGGCGGCGGAGCGTCAACGGGAATTGAGATGGCAGTCGGCAGAAGCGTTGACATTGCCATCAATCACGATCCCGACGCCATTGCAATGCATCGCGCTAACCACCCGCACACACGCCACTACTGCGAGGACGTCTGGCAGGTCGACCCTGTCGAGGCTTGCGCGGGAAATCCGGTAGGGCTGGCGTGGTTCTCGCCCGACTGCACACATTTCAGCCGCGCTAAGGGCGGGAAGCCTGTCGACAAGAACATACGCGGTCTTGCGTGGGTAACGATACGCTGGGCGCTGAAAGTCCGCCCGCGCGTTATCATGCTTGAAAATGTCCCCGAGATACGCACCTGGGGACCTCTCGGGGCAGACAACAAGCCCATTAAAGCGCGTGCGGGAGAAACCTTTGACGGGTTCGTAAAGGCGCTCACAACAGGCATTCCGCACGATCACCCGGCATTCGCAGAGATGTGTGCAACGCTGGAGATAAACCCGGACAGCCCCGAAGCGGAGCGGCTTACGCATGGATTGGGCTACAGTGCAGAATACCGCATACTCCGCTCCTGCGATTACGGCGCGCCGACAACACGAACACGCTTCTATCTGATAGCCCGGAGCGACGGAAAACCCATCGTATTCCCTCCGCCCACACACGGAAACGGCAAGGGGCTGGAGCCGTATCACACCGCCGCTGAGTGTATTGACTGGAGCATTCCCGCACAGAGCATTTTCGAGCGGGACAAGCCCCTCGCGGAGAACACGCTCCGCCGCATTGCAAAGGGCATTGAGAAGTTTGTGATAAACAATCCCGAGCCGTTTATTATCCCTATCGGCTATGGGGAACGTGATGGACAGAATCCACGCGTCAACAGCATTAACAAGCCTTTGGGAACAGTCGTTTCAAGCGGAAAGCATTATATTGTTGCCCCCTCGCTGATACAGTATCACAGCGAAACCACGAACGACGAAGTGCGAGGGCAGGAGCTGAACGAACCTCTTATGACTGTCGATACATCTCCGCGATATGCGCTGTCAGTAGCGCACATCATGAAGAATTACGGCGGGAATTATCGGGGAGCAGGGAGCGGCGCTGACAAGCCCCTCGACACGGTTACCGCGCACGACCACAACAGCCTTGTGACCGCGCACATAATGACACTGCGCAACAACATGGACGGGCAGAAGATGGACGAGCCGCTGACAACGGTATCATGCAGCGGCGCACATCATGCAGAGGTGCAGGCATTTTTGATAAAGTATTTTTCCACGGCGACTGCAAAGCCCATGACAGACCCGCTCGACACGATAACCACAAAGGACAGGTTTGCACTGGTGACAATACATGGAGAGGAGTATATCATTACCGATATAAAAATGCGTATGCTCCAGCCGCGCGAGTTGTTCAGAGCGCAGGGCTTTCCCAATGACTACATAATCGACCATGACGATAATGGCAGACCTTACTCCAAAAGCAAACAGGTAGCGCGCTGCGGCAATGCAGTCACACCGCCTGTTCCTGCGGCGCTGGTACGGGCTAATCTGCCGGAGATGTGTGGAGGAATACTATGAAAGAAAAAATCTATGGCAAAGGCATAAACTACTACCCTGCCATCGACGGCAAGCAGGACACGCCGCACAGCAAGGAAATATACCTTGAAAAGCTCCTGCCTCTTGAAGAATACGACAAGATAATCGTGCTCTTTTCGGGCGGAAAGGATAGCTTGGCGTGCGTGCTCCACCTGCTTGAACTGGGTGTTCCCCAGGAGAAAATTGAACTGTGGCACCACGATATAGACGGTGGCGAGCCTAATCTGCACATGGACTGGCTCCCCACGCATAACTACTGCCGTGCGGTCGCTGAATACTTGGGCATTACCCTGCGCGTAAGCTGGCGCATAGGCGGCTTTTGGGGCGAAGTCTACCGCCTTGGAGCAAGTAACCCTATCCTCTACGAGGACGGCGGAGAAATCGTCATGTGTAAGCTCTCGGAGCGGCAAAAACGCACGCTGGAATTAAAGAGCAAAATCATGAGCGAGGGCGAAAATGCCGAGATTGAAAGCTACGGCAAGCAGGGAAAGTTCCCCGCAAAACCAGCCAACCTTGCACAGCGGTGGTGCAGCTCCTACCTTAAGATCACGGTAGGCGAGGGAGTAATTCGCAGTTCGGAAACGGACGAGCTCAAGGAGATTGGAGAGTGCAATAAATTCCCTGCGAAGTCCGGAATAGCTAACGGCCGTTACTGCTCTCCGAATCTTAAACGAGTAGTCGGCGAAAGCGTTATCCGGGAGATTGAAAGCATAGGAAGCCGTATGAAATTTCCCGCGAAGGGAAGCTGCCATTCGGGGCGGTGGTGCTCCGGCAGTTTGAAAGCCTCTGTCCAGAATGGCGTAACAAGCAACCTTGAACAGACTAGGCAGGACGTGAAGCTGCTGGTAGTTTCCGGAGAGCGGCGCGAAGAAAGCAAAGGGCGGAGCAAATACAACGAAATCGAGTTGCACCCCACTAATGCTACGGCAAAAGCAAAGCGGCTCGTACATACATGGCGGACGGTCATAGATTGGTCGGAAGCCGACATTTGGGAAATCATCAAGCGATGGCACATTACTCCGCATCCCTGTTATTTTGCAGGCTGGAACCGGTGCTCCTGCGCTATGTGCATATTTGGTCTGCCGAAGCACTGGGCTGGAATTCGCGAGCTGTTTCCAGACTGGTATGAACAGTTTAGGCAGGCGGAAATTGAATTAAATTTTACCCTTGATAACAAGAAAAATCTTGACGAGTATATCGGGGACGCAGAAAGCTGCGTGTGCCGCGATAATCCCAAGGCGATACAGCAGCTTATAACCGGAGATTTCTCCGTGAGCGATGTGTACGTCGAAAACTGGCAGTACCCGGCAGGCGCGTTTAAGGGCGCAGATGGAGGTCCGTGCTGATGCCACATTTGGAGAACGCTATGGAGAATAAAACGATTAACAAACGGCGCCAAAAAGCGCGCGAACTGCGGTTTAAGAAATCAATAGCAGAGGGTCTTAACCTTGATGATATAAACAATGAACTGTATGAGATAGCAACAGAGTGCGATAACGCAAGGTATGCCGTTGATAATGATGAGGTACTTATCGAAGCCTGCGACGGTGATGAGGAAGAAGCGTATGAGTTCCGCATGATGTTTTCAGATCTTTCAGGTGATTGTGAACGGCTGATGAATATTCTTAATGACGAATATGTCACCGAATATTTCGACGTGTTCTTTTCCAGTATTGCAGATAGCTCAGTCAAACTGCTAGGCTATGACAGTTATGAAGATGATTACTTTACGCTTTGTGGATATGATATCGACGATGCAAAAGAGGAAAGCCGGAAAAAACTGTTGCGGCTCACAAAGGACGAACTTATCAGCGCAGCAAGTCAGTGCTTTGGTATCATATCAGCATTCCTTTCGGTAAGGTGCAGATATTCCGGTCTAAAAGCAGCCCTCGACATCCTTAATGATGGAAACGGCGCTTACCTCGAAGCTATCAAGGGTATAGAGGAAGCGTATGAAGATGTTCAGCGGTGCAGGGATAGCTATAACTCTGAAGCCGAAAAGCGGTTTGACAAGCTGATATCGGCGCTCCCGGAAAGGATTTGGATCGAATGAAAATGGGGAATAATAGAAAACGCTTTTCCAAAATCAAGGGGCACCTGTTAACTGAGACTGCTAGGCACGGGAAACTTGAAATAGAAGATGCAAATTTCCGCGCTATGTGTGTGAGTTTGTATAATGGTACGACGATAACGGCCAATGAATTGTATCGTGGCTTTAGTAGCATGGTTAAGCAGTTAAAGGAGGATAGATAACAATGATTAAAATGACGATACTCGGCAAAACGCCGGAGGGAACTTGCCCCGAATGCGCAGTAAGACACGACCCAATACAGCCGCACAACCGTGACAGCCTTGCATACCAATACAAATTTTATGCGCAGCACGGTCGCTGGCCGACATGGGCTGACGCTATGGCGCACTGCTCTAAGGAGATAAAAGAGTATTGGACGCAGGCCCTGAAAGAGCGGGGTGTGGAAGTCGGAAAGGAGCAGGAGTAAAATGCGGGAAATACTTTTTCGCGGGAAACGGGTTGATAACGGTGAGTGGGTAGAGGGTAGTTTCTGCATGGACGCAACCGAGCAGCTCTCTGGGTACAACGGCACTGATGGATTTATAAGGCGTTTTAACCCCGAAACTTGCAAGATGGATATGTTCGAGGTCGACCGCGAAACCGTCGGTCAGTTCACCGGGCTTACCGACCGCAACGACGTGAAGATTTTTGAGGGGGATATCGTTGTCGCCAAAGCCTATTATAGCCCACCTGCGAATTATAAAATCAGATATTATGCTGGGTGCGGAAAATTTGAACTCTTTCGCCCAAATTTGAATAGAGTGTTCGGATGGCAAGCGGAAGGATGCGGGCTCAATTTGGACGATTTAGTTATAAAAGCGTGTATGGTTGAGGTCATCGGCAACATCTATGACGATCCTAAGCTGTTAGAGAGATAGAAGATAAGGAGTAATGCCATGGGAAAAATGAGAGCATTAATAAGCAGAACCATGCGAGTTTTCGCAAAGGAAGTCCACGAGAACGCCGTAAACCACGGCTGGTGGGACGAGGAGCGCAGCTTCGGCGAGCTGATAGCGCTCTGTCACTCTGAACTTTCCGAAGCGCTGGAGGAGTACCGCAAGGGACACCAGCCGAACGAAACTTACTACAGCGATGGCGGTAAGCCGGAGGGCATCCCCTCCGAGTTAGCTGACGTGATTATTCGCATACTGGATATGTGCGGGCGGTACGACATTGATATCGGAGCGATGATTGCCGAGAAGCATGAGTTTAATAAGGCAAGACCGTATAAGCATGGAGGCAAGATTATATGACGCGTGAGATACTTTTCCGTGGGAAAGCACTAAATTGCGAAGGAACTTGGCTTTATGGCAATTATGTGCACCGCAAGAATAGGGGGTCTGACCTTGTAGATGATTACATTGTGGTTGGTTTTGACAATAACGGCGCCATTAAATTTGGCGGTATTTGGCCTCATACCGTCGGGCAGTTTACTGGGATTACCGACCGCAACGGCGTGAAGATTTTTGAGGGGGATATCGTTAGGTACAACGACGAACCCGGACATGTCGAGTTCGACAAGGAAAACGCCGAATTTCTTGTTTTCTTTGACAATTGGAGTGCTGGGTTTGACAGCATTTATTGCGACAGATATGCGGAAGTCATTGGCAACATCTACGACAACCCGGAACTGCTGGGGGTGAGCGAGAATGCTTAAAGAGTGCAAGGTATGCGGAAAGAAAGTAAATATGCTCTCGTGGGAAAACACCTGCGCAAGTTGCTGCAAAAAACAAGAGCTAAAACGTATCCAAAAGGAAATACAGGACGGGGAAGATGCAGATACTTTCTCGACTGATTATGTAGTCTGCCCCTACTGTGGATATGCTTACATGACAAATTTGGGATATGAGGATTTTCCCGAAATCTATGAGGACGGCGACCATGATATGACGTGTGACAATTGCGGGAAGGATTTTGTGCTCGAAACAACGGTATCTTATTCGCGGGAAACGAGGAAAGAGGTTGACGATGGTTGATTACATAAAGCGCGAACGCGTACTTGAAATTTTGAATAATATAGGTGGCTGCGGAGCAGAGCCAGGAACATGGGACGATGGCTATGACAACGCTATTAATACCGCTTACGACGCGGTGCAGAGCGAGCCTGCCAACGATGTTGTTCCGGTTGTGCATGCGTACTGGATATATCAGAAGCCGTATGACGAATACACATGGAGACCGTACATATGCAGCAGCTGCAAAACGCACGGCGGTAAGCACCGGACGAATTATTGCCAATCATGCGGTGCAAAGATGGATCTTTGCCCTCCAAAACGTGATAAGAACGGAGATGATATAGATGACACTTGATAAACTTATAAAGCAGCTTTTCTGCAAGCATGATTACCAGTGGTGCAGGAAGATCGAGAGCTTTTCGGGGCTGAACGGCGAACGTGTTTACCTGGTCTGCCAAAAGTGCGGGAAAGTCAAGGACAGTATGTTCCTGGAAAGTCGGAGGTGATACTGATGTCTGAAATCAAGCTAAAGCCTTGTCCGTTCTGCGGAAACGGAGCGATTCTCGCAAGGGACAATTACGGGAAGTATCTTATCGAATGTGAGACCTGCTCGCTGCTTTTCGGCGTCAGTGTGGAGGACGGCACGGAGCTTGTTGACGGCTGGAGGGCAATGATTAACACCGCCGAAGAAGCCACAGAAGCATGGAACAGGCGTGTCAATGACTGACGCCGAATACATACTGCTGATATTGATAGGCCTGCTGTGGGCAATCATCCTTACGGCGGGATCAATTGAGTGATGAAAGGGGGTGATTAAAATATGCGAAACGACATAACTAAATTAGCGCGACAGATGATAGGAAGTGTTTGCATCGGTGATGAACTTTGTTGCTGTTGTGGCCTAAAGCGAGCGCAAAACCTTACAAGCAAGGTTATAAAACCAACATTCACGCAAATTGACCTGTTGCTCCTTTCTCCATCGCAGTATATTTGTGATAGCTGCAAATCAATCTACGATAATTCGGATATGAGATTTAAGGCAATTTTCTCCGACGCTCCGTTGGCATACAAGGTAATAGAAAGAGAAAAGGTCTTAGAGATTATTCAGAATCCGCCGAATGAGTTTGTTTTGTCAGTTCCGTACAGCTTCAAGAAGCACCACTGGCTCTATGCCGGCCTTTCGTGCAAAGAAAAAGCTTACATCGGCACCGATGACAGAACTGTCGAGATTGATTATTCCAAGTATGATATACCGGCGGCCATAGATATGGTACAACGGCTGATAAACGTTGGAGTTCCGCGCGCTGAAATCATCAGCGGCAATTACAGCGTATTCAGCATGAGCAAATTCGGAAAGCTTCTTGTCGACACGGAAAATATGTTATCTCCGTTACGACAGAGCGGCTTTGTTGAGCTGGTAGTCAAATACACTCCGGCTCGGAAAGAAAAACTTATTTACGAAAGAGAGGGCGAAAATCCGATGTTATCTGAAAGCGAATTTAATGCAGTGAACTTCCTCGGCTCAATTGCGAATAACAGCAGTTATCGCAAGGAGAACGGCATACAGTTTTGGCAGGGCTATTTCAAGCGACGCATTAACCGGTTTAAGAAATTAGACGCGCACACATTTGCGTCAAAGCTCGCTGAAGCTTGTGGTTCGCCGCAGGGGGCGTTTGTCGGTCTTATTGTAGATTTGACAGAAGACCAGCTCGAAAGCATGATGAATGATATCCGCACAAAGACTGATTTGCTTGTCGCGATTGTGTACAGCGACAGGTTAAACAAGTAAAGTAGGAGGAAACCTATGAACATAACAATCAAAGCATTATCACCTATTGCGCACGGGTCTTTTAAGGACGGAGTAGACACAGGAAACATATCCGAGTTCCGTCGAATTCCGGTTTTCACAGAAAACAAGAGTATAGCGGAAATTCCTGCTATAAGCGGCAATGCTATTCGCGGTACTATCCGCCGCCTGCTGACAAGAGAGTTTTTTGAAGTAAATCACCTCTTGGACAAGCTCGACAAAAAAGAGCATGACAGACTGTATGCAATCGTCGGGAACGGCGGTGCACTTGGGAAAGACCTTGATGTTAAGGTAGACCCGGAAAACATCAGAAAGATCCGCGAAAAACTCCCTATCCTCTCTGTTCTCGGCGGTGCCTGCTATCGCTATATACTCAGTGGAAGCTGTAGTATTGGTTTTGCGATGGTTAAGTGCACTGAGCTTGGTACGGGCAGTATCAGCGCCGACGACTTGGTCACCGAAATCGGTGAAACACGGCACGTTGATAGAACGCTCGTTAATACGGACGAGCAGGATCTCAAACCTATGCCTTATGTGACCGAGGCGGTTATTACCGGAGCCGAGTTTTCGGGCAAAATCGAGTTTGCACCGCAGGTTACGCCCGAGGAGCGAGCGGCAATCGTCCATGGTATTAAACTCATAAATACGCTTGGCGGTAAGGCTGCGCGCGGATACGGCTCGGTTGAAATCACATCAGACGAAGAACTTGATGATGATGCTTATCTGTCGGTTTACGACAAGGCAGATATTGATTTCATCAAATCATTCATCGCGGGTACTTAACGATGGTGTATGAGCTGGAATTCAAAATCCGTACTCCGATTATTACACAGACGAATATCCATCTTGATGCGGTGTTAAGTTTCTTTTCGCCTGTCGCGCACAACAAGGATTATCACATAAACAAGTTTACAAGCCCCGATAGTATCAAGCAGCTTCCGCTGCCGATTGATGCCGTTAAATGCGGGAATGAGTGGATATTCTGCTGCTCGTCGGCAGATTTCAAAGATGCGAAAGCTGTTTGCGACAACGCGACAAAGCGCAGGGATGGAAAGGATGCGCTGTATTATCACAAGTGCCTTACGCCGCGAACTGGCGTTGACAAGGATGTTATGCTTAAGCTTTATGGCGTGGCTTGCAGCTCTGTGTTGTTCCTTGTTTCTTCAAGCAACCGTTCCGACTTGGAGCGGTATGCTAGGCGTGTAAAAAACATTGGGTCATTCGGCCGATTGGGGTACGGAGAAGTAAGCGGATACACGCTTTCCGAAACCGCCCTTGATTGGGAAAGCTGTATTATTGCGAACGGCAAGGCAATTCGTAATATACCTGAGAAGCTGCTTGCGACCACGGCACGCTCCGTAGATTGCTGTCGGTCACCGTACTGGCTTCCGGGCGGAAAGGAGCGGTGCGCTACGGTCGGTGATATGGCTATGCTGGCCAATGACGCGCACTTATCGGAGTATAAGCGATGAGGATAAATGATATAAGCAGCAATGGCTTTAAGCTTTCCGACTGCTGCAAGCTGATTGCTACGCTCGATTTTCGCCGCAAGCACGACGAAGCTTTGCGGATAATTGAGTATTTCTTAACGTTATCCAAACACCCAGCAGTTTCCTGCGGCGGCGGTAAAGACGGAACAGCGGCGCTTATACTGGCGCAAGAAATAAATCCAAAAATAGATGTTATCTGCGCAGATCCTCCAAATCCTCTTGATGGACGAGATAAACATCTCGCAGAGCTTTTTGCAATAGCCAATACTAATGTGATAAGGATATCATACAACTGGGATGTTGAGGCTGTTCTCAGAGGAGAGCAGCCTTATCCCGAGGGCCTTAAAATGCGCATGTTGGCGGAAGCGCAAAAAGAGAGGGAGATCGACGGAATTATTTGGGGGTGCCGCAACTCTGAAAGCAATGCACGAACGATTAATTTTTGTCGAAACGGGTATATATATCAAGTTGCAGACGGCACTTGGCGATGCCAGCCGATTGCAAAGTGGTCGGCAATGGATGTGATTGCGCTTGCGATGGCAACAGGGTATCCGATCAACCCGCTTTACGAAAAACTGGACGGAATTCCGTCCATAGATAACATACATGACGGAACATGGTACCCGCACGGCAAAGGAGACGAAAAGCAATGGTGGATAAAGAAATACTATCCGCAGCATTACGAGGATTATCTTCGAGCACTAAAGCTGCCAAAGGGCTCATTTGTGGAGTGCAGGTTCTGAAATTTACAGAAAGGATAAGATTATGGTTTCGGAAAGCAAAAATGGGAACCAGCCGTTGGCTGGCAAGCCTACTAATTTTGATGTAATCCGCAGTATGGGGATACCGGAAATGGCATACTTCCTTATTAAAAGTGCAACTTTCTGCTGGTGCAAGGGAGAGTGCCCAACCCCTAAAAAGGATTGCTGTGTTTGTATGCAGGCGTGGCTTATAAAGGCAGCAGAGAAGGAGACGCTATAAATGACCAATCTCTCTATTTTGTTAGCAGATTTTCTTGAGGTCTTTCGTATAAAGTCAATCAATGATTTTACGCCCGAAATGATGATTGAGCAGTTAAAAAATGAAGGTGCTGAAATTGTTGAGAAGTGGCTTTACAAATATCCTGACTGCGCAGAAGATCTTATGCAGCCAATCTATCAATACTATCTTGCAGATCGTAAGGTGAAGAAACAGGATTACACCCCACAATCTCTGGCAATGACAGCCGCGGCACTTGCTGGTGCGGAGAATGCTGAGAAAATATGT
>CAVIFG010000005.1:11023-13756 GCA_963641955.1 Escherichia coli | reverse complement strand
AAATATGTGATCTTTGCGCGGGATCAGGCGCAATGTCTATTCAGGCGTGGCGGCGAAATTCTCAAGCTGAGTTTATCGCTATTGAGCTTGATAAAACAGTCATTCCGTTTCTGATTTTCAATATGCTTTGTCGGCATATGAAGGGTACTGTAATTTGTGCTGATATATTGACGCAGGAGGTGTTTCAGGTATGGCGAGTACGCGATAATGGCTTTGACGAGTTGCAAGAGCGTCCTGTTCTCGCTCATCTCAAGGCAGATATCTGCATCTCAAATCCACCATTCAATATGAAGTGGGACGCTCCAATTGCCTTATCGGGTGATATTCGTTTTGATAAATACGGAACGCCATCATCTGCCAATGCAAACTATGCCTTTGTTCTGACTGCATTACTCTATGCCGAGCGTTCGGCGCTGATACTTCCGAACTCAGTACTTAATTCTGATGATAAAATCAGGCAGTCGCTCATTATGGACAACCTCATTGACGCTGTTGTAACCTGCCCCGACAGCATGTTTGAGTCGACTGACATTGGAACCTGTATAATAAGCTTTAATCGATATAAAACGACCGGGGTTGTATCGTTTGTAGATGCGCGTCAGAAGTATATGATTTCAAGGCGTGAACAGAATGGGCAGTTTGGCGGTACCTCTCATACGAACAGGACATACAGCAAGGAAATCAAAGTGTTCACGTCTGATATAATTTCTGAGATATCTCATGCGGTAAAATGTCGGGCAAAATCAGATTTGTTTGCGAAGTCGGTAAACAGAGCGGTTATCGCTGAAAACAACTATAGCTTGATTCCATCAAAGTATATTGAATTCCTTGAAGAACCAATGAAACACCGTCCGTATGCTGAGATAGTGAATGATCTTAACCGCGTGATTGAGCGGCGCAACTCCTGTAAACTGATAATAAACGGGACAATGGCAAGGGGAATGGGAATTGATGTTGACCTACTTTCAAAATCCAGCAATGATTTCAGTAACGAATTCAGCGATGAATTCATTAAAAAAATAGCAGGGGTTGAAATCTTCAAAACTGACTACATATCATTCACCAAGAACAAAGGCGAAATTTGTTTTAAGAATAACAGCAAAGAAAGTGTGCCAGAACTGTTACTTGTTGTTTTGATGAGTTGGAGAATGTTGATCATGGAGTGCAACAACGAGGAAAACAAATATCTTGCTGAACTTAGAGATGCGCTTATTCCTGATTTAATGTCAGGAAAAATAACAATCTAACGGATAAGGTGGAGAGCGTGGGATACATAACCATAGGCGATTGCGCCGCGATATTTCAAGGTCGCAACCTCGATAAGTCTAAGCTTAACACCGAGGGCAAAGGAATTCCCTATATCGTCGGAGCGTCCTGCATGAAAGATGCTCGGCTGAAATGCGAGAAATTCTGTGAACACTTTGGGAACGAAACAATATCCAAGCTGGGAGATATACTCATATCGACCGTAGGAACGCTCGGAAAGGTCGCAATAAACGATATAGGCGACTGCGTACTTTCAAGGCACGTTTGTGCGGTGCGCTTCGTCCCGGAGATATTGCCCGAATATGGTCTGCTGTGTCTGCTTGCATCGCTTAAGCTATGCATACCGCCTGATGATGGCACACAGACGGGCTTTTCCCGAAAACTCGACTGCTCGGAAATTGAGAAACTTCCCTTGGTGTATATCGTTCCCGATAAGCAGCGCGAAACAGTAGAAAGAATGGTGCTGCTTGCTTCGCAATTTCAAAATCTGAAGCCGCCTGATAAATTGGAGAATATGCCGGATGATCCGATTGAGTTATCAAAATGGTTTAAGAAAAGTACCTCGCAGCTTATCAGGGAACAGAATCGTGCCCTTGACGAGATAGTAGCAACTATCAAATCCGGGTGGGACAGTGCACCCAATGAAATAATACAGCTTATGTTGGAGGATATAAACAATGAAAATTGACAGTGATATAATCGATGTGCTCGCAAGAGCAGAGGTGGAAGGCAATACATTGCGCCTTACAGTACAGCTTGATCGTAAGAGATATCAGCAGGTTGCCAAAGTCCTTATGGCAATCGGCGGCAAGTGGAACAGCTCCAAGAAGTGTCACATTTTCGCCGACGATGTAGAAGATATCTTGCAGGACATTATTCTCACAGGTGAATACACCAGCGAGAAAACAGAGTACCAGTTCTTCCCGACCCCGGACGAACTTGCTGCCGAAACGGTAAGGCTTGCGAACATCACACCCGATGATGTGTGCCTTGAGCCCTCCGCCGGCCGAGGAGCTCTTGCTAAATATATGCCCGGCTGCGACTGCATTGAGCTTAATCCCAAAAACCGCGAATTTCTCAAAGAACAGGGGTTTATACTGGTGCATGATGATTTTATGACCTTTGCGCCGGACAAGCAGTACAACGTGATCGTGATGAATCCGCCGTTTACTAAGCAGCAGGATATTATCCACGTTACAAAGGCAATTAACATGGCTACACGCTGCGTTGTCGCAATTATGTCGGCGTCGGTGCTGTTTCGCACTGATAAGAGGACCGCAGAGTTTTGTGGCCTTGTGAGAAGCTATGGCGGTACCATTGAGCCACTGCCCGAAAGCTCCTTCAAGGAGAGCGGCACGCTCGTGAATACCTGTAGGGTAGTGGTTAATAAGAGATAAAGGAGTGCCAACATGATAATTAAGAAACTTGCAAAGCTTGTGAAAGACGCACATTTTCTCGGCATAGTAG
>CAVIFG010000005.1:9397-11013 GCA_963641955.1 Escherichia coli | reverse complement strand
AGTTATGAAAGACTTTGGTCAGGAACAGCAGTGGCTTGGAGAAGCTTGGGGTGCTTACGACATTTCCGACCTGCCCGATTTGACATTTGATCAGGCGTGCACGATGTTTGATTACAGTGCAAAAACGATCGATAAAATCAGCAATGTTGATATGGGGTTGAAAATTCTCGTAGAAAAAGCAAAAGCCGCCTGCCAGTACCGAAAATATGAATCCGATGAGATCGAAACACATTCTACCTTTGTTGGTGATGAGGAGGTGAAGGTCTTTGTCGACAAGGGACAGACGACATTTGCATTTATCCTTGCTTCGCATTTATCGCCTATTATTGAGGATGAGTACACTTACAAAGCCCTTGTAAAGGGCATTGACGGTGATACATACTTGATCGTGTTTAAGGGCTTGCAGCCTGTCGCAATAATCCCGACACTTCCCCTTGCGCGGGGATCCGTGGAGTGCTGGCAGAAGTCGCAGGCAACAATATACACTTGCATGAGTATCTATCTTGAATCTTTGATATCAAAAGAAGAATACAGCGCGGAGAGCGGCTCTGATGAGGAGAGTCAGTACACGCTTGACGAGGACGAAGGTACGGAGGACACTGACGATGCTGAATAACGTATGCTTACAGGGTAACCTTGGTGCGGTACCCGAGCTTAAAACATCGCCGAGCGGCATATCAAGCGTTTCTTTCCGAATAGCCGTCAAGCGCAATTACAAAGAGAATGATGGAAGCTACAAAACGGACTGGTTTTCCTGCGTGGCTTTCCGCCACACGGCCGAGTTTATTTGTAATCATTTCGGCAAGGGCGATATGATAATAATCAACGGTTCTCTGCGGACAGGCGAATACACCGATAAGGTGGGAAACAAGGTCTATAAAAACGAAATCTATGTAGATGGTGCGAACTTCGGCGGCTCGAAAACATCAAGCGCAACGAATGAACAGCCACCTGCCCCTAAATCCCCGCAAATATCAGAAAGCAACACGCCGGACGATGATTATCCGTTTTGATCGGAGGAAGTATGCAGCACATAGAAGATACCGAGCAAATGATACTCATACGTTGGGCTCAGTTTGAGAGCGGCAGACATCCCGAATTGTCATTGCTGTTTCATGTGCCGAACGGCGGAAAGCGCGGCAAAGCCGAAGCCGCACGATTTAAGGCGATGGGAGTGCAGGCGGGTGTTCCCGACCTGTTTCTCCCTGTGCCGCGAGGCGCTTATCACGGGCTATTTATCGAGATGAAAGCGCCAAAGGGGCGGACATCCGATGCGCAGGACGCATGGATAGAAAAGCTTAAAGCCAACGGATATGCGGTCGAGGTGTGTTACGGATTTGAGGCGGCTCAGCAGACGTTGCTTTCTTATCTTGATGCAAAATAGCTTTTTGCAATCAATTTCACAGGGAGGTGTAAATCATGGCAAAGAAAAGAAACTGCAGGCGGACGCCGGAAGAGGCAAGCATACACGAGGAGGCGGTAAAACTCCGTAAAATGACCGACGTTCAGTTGGTCGATAAGGTTCGCTCAGCGTCGGCGGCAGTTGAGCGGCAGGAATCTTCTGCAAAGAGCGTTGCGGAATTCCTTGAGGCATTTGCGGAAGCCAATGTTCCGGG
>CAVIFG010000005.1:0-9387 GCA_963641955.1 Escherichia coli | reverse complement strand
ACAATAAAGAAACTGCATACATTTGCAAAAGACAACGGATATGTTTAACAAAGGGGATTGGACGATGACGGTAAAAGAATTAAACGACTACTACTTGCTTGAGGACGCTATCCGTGACGGCAAGGAAAAGATAGCACAGATTGAAGCAAAACTCTGCGGCTCTGTTACTTACAATACGAGCGGCGTGCCGAGAAACCCGTCGCCGCGAAATCATACGGAGGACAGTTTCATTGAGCTTGCGCACCTAAAGACCGAGTTAAGCAATAAAGTAGCGGAGTATGAGGCGTTAAAGCTTCGCATCGAAAGGTATGTCGTAAACATTCCCGACCTGCTGATAAGCCGTATCGCCGAAAAAAGAGTCCTTGAGCATAAAAGCTGGGGGGTCATTGCGGAGGAGCTCGGCGGAAGAAACACAAGAAATTCTGTCAAGCAGATGTTCTATCGCTACATATCGTCCAATCCCGATTGATTTGTTCCGAATGTTCCCCATGTCACGTTACAAGCGTGATATAATTAAAACATAATCAAATGCAATACACTCCTCAATTTTTGCGTCATCGCCCGGCGCAGTATAAAATTGAGGAGGTTTTATGTTACCGAAGAAAAAAGGCGAAGAAATCAAAGCGGTAGAGATGCCGCCGATCAAGGAGTATCTGAAAGAGATACAGCGCGACGGCAGCAAGCTGGGAGCCGATGAGGTGTTGAGGGAGACGCTCGGTTGGCTCGAATCTTGCGGAAAGAGAAATGCCGTATCGTTGCAGACGGTAGAGCAGTATGCATTTTCCGTAGCTCGATGGATACACCTTGAGCGGCTTATCTCAAAGTATGGCTATATCGCCAAGCACCCGACTACCGGTGCCCCTATCCAATCCCCTTATGTCGTTATGGCGCAGTCCTATATGAAACAGGTCATCGCGCTGCGAGGGGAAATCAATCTCCAGCTGAAAGAATCACATCCCGCATCGACGACATATGTTCGGGAGGTGGTCTACGGTGAATAACGAGCTGAATTATTACCTTGCTGATGTCGAGGATCTTATCCCATACGCACGAAATGCTCGGACGCACTCCGCCGCGCAAATAACACAGATTGCCGCGTCAATAAAAGAGTTTGGTTTCCTCGCTCCTATCGTAATTGCCGAGGACAACACGATTTTGTGCGGTCACGGCCGCTTTTACGCCGCCCAAAAGTTGGGCTTAAGGAAAATACCCTGCGTTAAAGAATCACACCTCACTGACGCGCAGAAACGCGCATACATCATCGCAGACAACAAGCTGAGCATTAATGCAGGCTGGGACGATGAGCTACTTGCTGTAGAGCTATCAGACCTGCAAGGCGAGGGAGTAGACCTATCCATTACCGGCTTTGATGAAAAGGAACTTGCAGATCTGTTTGATGATAAGAGCAAGTCCGACGTTGAGGATGATGGCTATGACCTGTCAGCTGCATTGGAGAAAGCGGCATTTGTGCAGCGTGGCGATATATGGACGGTAGGCAGACACCGTCTGATGTGTGGCGACGCCACCAGCGCCGATGATGTTGCCGCTCTGATGGATGGTAAGCGTGCAAACCTGCTGCTGACAGACCCGCCGTATGGCGTATCGTTCAAATCGTCGAGCGGCTTGACTATTCAAAATGACAGCATAAAGGACGAGGAGTTCTATAACTTTCTCAAATCAGCTTTCAGCGCAGCGGTAAACTGCCTTGAAAAGGGTGCGGCGGCATACGTCTTTCATGCGGACACGGAAGGACTTAATTTCCGTCGTGCTTTTGTTGATACAGGCTTTCACCTTGCCGGCTGCTGTATTTGGGTAAAGGACAGTTTGGTATTAGGGCGGAGCGACTACCAGTGGCAGCATGAGCCGGTTTTGTACGGATTTCTGCAAAACGGCAAGCACTCGTGGTATTCCGACCGCAAGCAGACCACCATCTGGAACTTTGCCAAGCCCAAGAAAAACGCAAATCATCCAACCTCGAAGCCCCTCGACCTTTTATCGTATCCTATTCAAAATTCCTCGCAGGAAAACGCTATCGTGCTTGATACGTTTGGAGGGAGCGGCTCAACGCTTATGGCGTGCGAGCTGACAAACCGGATATGCTATACGATGGAGCTGGACGAGAAATACGCTTCCGTTATCCTGCGGAGATATGTTGATGATACTGGACATTCCGACGATGTATTCGTAGAGCGAAACGGCGAAAGAATACCATACGCTTCACTTGCCAAGGCGGTGGAGCGCGGGTGATTGCGCTGCCTTTCCCTTGTTCTTGTGGGAAGCGCGTACTGTTTACAGTCGAATGTTGAAAGATTGTCAAAGCAAACCTCTTGACTCAACACAAATGGTACGGAGCGGCATAAGGACGCTATTCCTGCGTTTTCCTAATTTTCCCCATTCCCTCAAGGTACTGTGACGGGGGGGCGGGGATAGGTGCGGCTCGCCGACGCCCGATTTTCGCCTAGTCATGGAGAAAAAAACGGGTCGCTTGAATTGAAAAGCATAATTTTTGGAGGTATAGAAAAATGGCAAGAAAAAAAGCACAGGAAACCGAGGGTAAAAAAGTAGCAACAGAGGCGGATGTAAAGCCTGTTTCGGGCGGAACGAAAGCCGCCAAGAGCAATGCAAAAACTGCAACAAGCGGCGCTAAATCGGCGAAAAAAAGTGCGAAAACAACAAAAAGTGCTCAAAAAGCTGAATTAAGCGTAGCAAAACAGGCAAAAAGCGTTGTAAACAGTGCGGAAACCAAGCGCAAGACCACAAACAAAGCGGGGGCGGAACACATTGCTGATAATCTGACTAAGCCGACGCGTAAGCCGCGCAGTAAAGCAGCTGATAACTCTGCTGTAAACGGTGACAGTAATGCGTCGGATATGGCGCAGGGAAAGAGTTCCGCGACATCGGAACCGGCGGAGATTATCTACTCGCTGAAAGCGGGAGCACAGATTTTTGTAAAAACCGCTGATATCGTTGCGGCTACGGGTAAAAGTACAGCGTGGATCCGCGATATTACAGCACGCGGAATCATTAAGGAAACAAAGACTAAGCATGGTGCGCTTTATGATTTTACGCAGACTATGAGGGATTACTGCGCGTCACTGGAATCGCGGCAGAACGACGAAGATGTCGCCAATATAGAACTTAAGCGGAAAAAGGCGGAGGCAAAGCTCAAGGAATCAAAGGCAACGATTGAAGAAATGAAAGCAAAGGAGTTCCAAGGTAAAATGCACCGATCGGAGGACGTGCAAAAAATGACCGCCGATCTGCTTTACTTTGTACGCGGCGGGTTGGTTGCTCTGGCGGGAAGATGTGCCACGGACTGTGCCGCGTCTTCTGAGCCTGCGGAGGTGCAGAAGATTATTGAGCGCGAAGTGCGAGAGATCCTTAAGGATTTATCGGAGTACAAATATGACCCGAAAAGGTACGACGAGTTGGTGCGGCAGAGGACAAACCGCGAACTTGATGCCGATTTTGACGATGGCGATGAAGAAGAATACGAATAAGTTACTGGGTTTATAACAATATCATTTTAGATATTTATGCAATTTGTAACAAATGTTCCCCATGTTACGCGCGAATTGTGTTACAATATAATCGAAGAATACCGCTTGAAGCGAAGGACACAGAGCCAACACTCAACCAGTCTGATTAACCGCGCTCAAGCGGTATTTTTGTTAAAACAATCACCTCAAAATATCACGTTTTTGCGGTGATACCATCAGGCACAATGGGTGCTGTTTTTATGTTCCCGACAAATATGTCGGGGAGATAACAGAGTAAAAGCGCGGATTTGCAGCGCCGCGCTGACCATACAAGGCGCAGGGATTTCTCCTTTAACCCTGCGCAGATATCAGAGCAGCATAGCGCCGCGCTTTAGCGCGTGCGGTGCAAATCCGCAGGCTCTTGTTAAGACGTTGCGTATGCAATACACGGCACAGGCGCGGACTACTCATCCGTTTGCGGTGAAACAGAGGTAATGCGGGAGCGTATTATTTGAGGTGGAACTGCGGTGTTCGTGTGGCAGTAGCTCAGTTGGTAGAGCCGGGAAAGCACATCCCGTGTCGGCGGTTCGAGTCCGCCCTGCTGTCTTAAAACGGTGGTATATGCCGGGATACGGTTATGGCAAAAAGCCCGTATTTATACGGGTCCAGCCCACTGCCGGCGGGTTCGACCCCCGCTGCCGCCAATATATCTACCTGCTCGGTTTAAGGGTTCCCGGGCAGGCTGTCCTTTCTATTTGCCCGAAGCGTCGGCGCGTTTCGGGCAATATCAGCCACCGCTGTGCATGAGCGGCGGGGCTGTCCTTTCTGTGCAAGCAGAGTTTTGTAAAGTGGAGTGGTTGTCGTTTGCAGACGGCAGCCACAATACGGGAACGCAGCGCGGCAAGATGACGCGCATACACAGCAGGCTCAAGTGTGAAAAGTGCCCCCGGCACATCAAGGGCATACAACTGTATAGCGATAGCGATATCGCGGAAGAAGTTAGGTGATTTCCTCGCCTGCTTAAATCACCGGCGGGGGCAGGACCCGCCGTTCCCACAAATATTTTGGCGCTCCTATAGGGCGCTGTTTTTATGCCCGAAAAGGAAGTGAACGCATGACAGCCGGCGAAATAAACGAGTTTTTCGGAATAAAAGAAAGCTTCATGCTGCCGGAACGGATCATGGAGCTGCTTTTCTCTGACCTGTCGGACGGGTCCGATAAAATAAACAACATTTTCGAGAAATACAACGCAATGCAGGGCGACCTTTCACATGATGGGTTTACGGACTACTTTCAGGAAGAACACAGTTCCCGTAAGGCTATGATGCAGGACTTCACGCCGCCGGAGCTTTCCGCGCTCGCGGCTCGGCTTGCGGCAGGTCAGCCGGTGAAAAGCTGCCTTGACCTGTGCGCGGGGACCGGCGGGCTTACGATTGCGCTTTGGAATATCCTCCCCGGGTGTGATTTCATATGCGAGGAACTTCCTCAGAGAGCGCTCCCGCTGCTGCTGTTCAATCTGGCAGTGCGGAATATTTCCGCATTCGTTTCCAACAAGAACATACTCTCGGGCGAGGTTATCAGAAATTACAGAATTATCCCCGGGGAGCGGTTCGGCAAAGTGGCAGCGGTGGATAATATTCCTGAAATGAAATTTGACGTATGCATAACGAATCCGCCGTATTCGCTCAAACATGAATTCGACGAGAAGAAAACGGACGCCAGATTTGCAGATTACGGATATCCGCCGAAGCAGTTCGCGGATATGGCTTTCATCATGGACGGACTCTCACGGCTGAACGACAAGGGGCGGGTTATTGCAATCCTGCCGCACGGGGTTCTCTTTCGCGGTAATCGTGAGGAGATTATCAGGCGTGAAATGGTAAAGCGCGGCAATATACATACAGTCATAGGGCTTCCGGACAAGCTGTTTCTCAATACTGGGATTCCGGTCGCCGTGATGGTTTTCGGAAAAGAACGCGCCGAAGCCGTTTTATTCGTGGACGCTTCGCGGGAATATGAGAAGTTCCCGAAGATGAACCGGCTACGGGAACATGATATTGAAAAAATCCTGTCGGCGGTTTCAGGCAGGGCGGAAATTCCGAAATATTCGCACGCTGCCGGAATTGCTGAAATCGAGCAGAACAGCTTCAATCTGAATATCCCACGGTATGTTGATACCTTTGAACCGCCGCCCGAAATTGATATTTTCAACGTTGTGGACGAGCTGGAACGAATCAAAGCGGAATCACGCCGGCTGGAAGGAGAGATATACAGAGCAATAACGCAGCTTGTTCCTGGCAGCGGGAAAACAGCGCATGAACTTGAAAAAATCCGTGCACTTATGGAAAGGGCAACGCAGAATGAACGAGCCTAAAACAGTCAAACTGACCGACATTGCAGACATAGAGCGGTGCCGCAGCGGAGCGAAATATCCTGCGGGGACGTGCTATATACAGGTGTCTGCGTGCGCGAAAAATTCCGCTGAAAAGTGGCATATCACCGTCAGCGATACGGAGCTTCCAGGAAAATACGCGGCGGTGCTGCCGAAAGTTCCGGTGGTGCCGGAGTATCTGCGGGAAGCACTTGAATATTCGGCGGAGGAATTTTTTTGCCGCTATGTCGGGAGCAACATCAATATCCAGATGGAAATGTTCGGGCAATACACTCTTTCATTTCATGAAAGCATCGACGATCAACGGGCGTGCGTTGAAGCACTTGCCCCGATTACTCGGGATATTGAGAATGCGGAGAATGAGATAATGCTGTGGGCGGGAATCAAGAGTTATTTTTTGAGTAATTTGTTCCCGTGATATTGGAGGGCGCTGTAAGGCATCTGAAATTATCCGGAAAGTTTACAGCGAAAAAAGCGGGCTTATCTCTGTGAGAAGCACCTGTTATTAATCATAAATTCGTAAATCAGAAAGGGGTTTGAGCGGCAGGGGGTGGCGGAGTGTTTAGAGAATCAGAAAAAGAGCGGGTGAACAAGCTTAACGCCTGCCTTGCGAAGATCCTCAACGGCATGAAACCGCCGGAAGACCTCACTGTTTCGCAGTGGGCGGATAAAAATCGCCGCCTTACCTCCGAATCATCGGCGGAGGTCGGCAAGTGGAGGACATCGCGAACTCCGTATATGTTTGATATCCTCGACAGTTTTACGGACCCGCTTATCGAGCATATCGTTGTTGTAGCCGCGTCGCAGGTCGGCAAATCCGAAACCATAAACAACATGGTCGGATACTGCATAGACCAAGACCCCGGACCGATACTGCTGATACAGCCGACTATCGACGATGTTAAGCGATACTCGGAAATGCGAATCGCGCCGATGATACGCGAAACGCGCTGCCTTAAGCGCAAGGTCGCTGATCCAAAGTCGCGCGACGCAGCGAACACCAAGCGGCAGAAATCTTTCCCCGGCGGCGTGCTTGTAATGACCGGCTCAAACGTGGCGCACGACCTTTCGTCGATGCCTATCCGTTATGTTTTCGGCGACGAGCGCGACAGATGGGCGAAGAGCGCAGGCTCGGAGGGCGACCCGTGGGAACTGGCTGTTGCGAGAACACGAACGTTTTATAACAAAAAGATGGTCGAGGTATCAACGCCGACAGTAAAAGGGGCGTCCGCTATCGAAAACTCTTACAACTTAGGCACGATGGAGCGGTGGAAAACCCAATGCCCCCATTGCGGCGAATATGTCGAGGTCAAATTTGATAATATCAGATTTGAGTACGAAGCAGCCGAAAAGGGCGACAAGAAGATATTCCACATCTCAGAGCTTTTTTATGTGTGCCCCGAATGCGGCGGCATATCCGACGAGCACACGATGAAGAGTCAGCCGGCAAAATGGGTTGCCACTGTTCCCGAAGCAAGGGAACACCACAAAACGCGCTCGTTTTGGCTGACGGCGTGGGTTTCACCGTGGGCGACATGGGAGTCGATAATCCTGCAGTTTTTGCAAGCGGGGACGGACTCCTCCAAGCTGCAGGTTGTGTATAATACGCAGTTCGGCGAGCTTTGGGAAGAGCGCGGCGACATGGCGTCGGAAGATGATGTCATGGCGCGCCGCGAAGTTTATGAGGCAGAGGTGCCTGACGGCGTGCTCCTGCTTACCTGCGGCGTGGATACGCAGGATGACCGCCTTGAATATGAGGTTGTAGGGCATCGGCGATTTGGCGAAACATGGGGCATAAAAAAAGGCGTTATTCTCGGACGACCCGATACAGAAGAAGTATGGGAGCGGCTCGACGAGGTTTTATCTCACAAATACAAGTTCAAAAGCGGGGTTTCTTTGCAGATTGCGCTTACTTTTATAGACGAGGGCGGACACTTTACGCAGGAAGTACGCCAGCACTGCCTTGCGCGACAGAGCAAGCACGTCTTTGCGATAAAGGGCGCGAACCGTCCCGATATCCCGTACACAGCGCCGCCGAGGAAGCAAAAGATAGTAGTAAACGGACAAGTAATCGGGCAGGTGTGGGTGCACGAAATTGGCGTTAATGCAGGTAAGCAAAAAATAATTGACAACCTCCGTGTACAGACGCCCGGGGCAAATTACTGTCACTTTCCTCTGCGCGACGACTACGGCAAGCAATTTTTTAAGCAGCTTATGTCGGAGCACCTTGTATATGACCCAAAATTAAAGCACCCTTGGCAGTGGCAAAAGATACCCGGGCATGAGCGCAACGAAGCTTTTGATATCCGAAATTACAACCTCGCCGCGTGCGAGATACTTTCGCCGGATTGGGACGCGATAGAGCAAAAGCTCCGGACGGCAAAGCCGGGCGACGAAGATGTGCCGGCTCAGCGGAAAGAAAAAAAGGCAAAGCCGCGAAAGCGGCTGAAGAACGATTTTTATGATGATTGGTGATAACGTATGATAAACAAAATTACGGCACGCAAGATGTACGAATATTACACAAAGCGGATAGACGAACTTATCAAAGCACAGGAAACGCTTACATCGGGCGGTGTCAAATCATACAAGATCGGTGATATGGAGATCACCAAGTTTGACATGACGAAGCTCGACGAACTGCTTGAAGAGGCGGTTGAGAAACAGGCGTATTACGACGCACTGCTGAAAGGTAAGGCGACGCGGAAGACTGTGGGGATAATTCCTACAGACAGATAATGTGCTTTGTCAATTTCACAAATCAGCAGAAAAGAGGGCGCGATATTTACCGCGCCTTGAATTCTGCCGATTTCGGGCTTTTCGGCAGAATTCATAATTTTTCCGAGGGCTGCGTGCGCGGCAAAAGCGGTGTACGCAGCTTTTCGCAAAGAAAAAAGCGCCTGCTTTTGGCAGGCGCTTTAGATGTGCGGGGACGGCTTACTCTGCGTGGTCATCGGATGGCGGCGTCAGTAAGTCGTTTAAGGTTATTCCGAGCGCGTCGGTAATTTTCAGAGCGTTGGAAACAAGGCAGTCGCCGCGTTTTTCTAAGCCCTCAATTGTCCTTATCGGTATGCCTGTAAGTTTGGACATTTTCGGAACGCTTATATTTGCCCGTTTCCGATGCTCTTTTATATATAAAAACATTTCGACACCTCACTTTAAGAAAAGATTGACAGCACCGATTGTGCCGAATACTAAAACCGCGCAAAGCGCTACTGTGATGAGCAGCTGACCGCCGAGCTTAACAATATTTTTCATATTCTCTTGACCTCCTTCCGAAAATGTGGTATAATGTTGATAACCCCCGAAGGGGGCTGCGGTTGACCGCCCGCAGCTGCGGTTGCTATCAGAAGATTTCTGCAATCTGTTTGATAGCCAATGCCAACAAGGTAACTGTCCCGGCAAGTTCGATTACCTTGAGGAGGAGCTTGTTAAGCTGTTCAACCAGCTTAATGAGCTCTTTTATTTTACTGACCATTGCTTTCACCTCCTTCGTTCTTTCTGATTATATTATAC
>CAVIFG010000004.1:20677-25838 GCA_963641955.1 Escherichia coli | reverse complement strand
CATATGGGTCGTGCGGGACAGGCTCGGCGTTAAATACGGGCTGATAAGCTACATTGCTGTGGGACTTCTCACGATGCTTTTCACGCCGAATTACGAGGCGTCGATGATGTTCATTTTCCTGCTGGGATATTACCCGATCGTACGGCAGTATCTCATGCGGATAAAGCTCGGCGTGCTGCGCTGGGCGGCAAAGCTAGGGGTATATGCGGCGGGCGCGGTGAGCTGCTATCTGCTGCTGATATACCTTTTCAACATGACGCAGCTTCTGGACGAAATGGGCGAGTGGGGCAAATTCGGCTCCCTCGGTCTGCTGGGACTGGGCGCTGTTGCATTCGTCGCATACGACGTTTTTCTCGGGCTGTTTTTCCCGTTTTACGAGAAAATGCTCCGCCCGAAAATTCAGAAACGCATGAAATAATTATTAAAGGAGATAACCATGTCAGAGAGAATACCTCAGCGGCAGGAGATCGC
This sequence comes from Escherichia coli, assembly GCA_963641955.1. GTDB lineage: Bacteria > Bacillota > Clostridia > Oscillospirales > Ruminococcaceae > CAG-115. The sequence continues at coordinate 25,367 of CAVIFG010000004.1, read as the reverse complement.
CGCAGAAAATAAGTGGTCAATTGAAGATATCTACGCCACGGACGAGTTATGGGAAGCCGACTATGCCAAGGCAAAGTCCTTCGCGGAGAAGATAGCAACGTACAAGGGACTTCTCAGCACGTCCTCCGAAAAGCTGCTGGAATACATGAAGCTGGACGACGAGCTTTCCGTGCTGCTGGACAGCCTTGTAAACTACGCGCAGAGAAAGAACGACGAGGACACCCGCGTTGCAAAGTATCAGGATATGGTGAGCCGCGTCGAGATGCTTTACGTTGAGATAGCGGGGGCGGCTTCGTTTGTGACCCCCGAGCTGCTTTCGATATCCGATGAGGATATGGAGCGCTTCTATAAGGAGCAGAGCGGGCTTGCGCTGTACAAGCGTTCTTTCGACAGCATCCGCCGCCGCAGGGCGCATATCCTTTCCGAGGCGGAGGAGCGCATCATGGCTCTTACGGGCGAGATGGCAGGCAGCCCCGACAACATCTTCTCGATGTTCAACGACGCCGACCTGAAATTCCCCGACGCCGTAGACAAGGACGGAAACGCACATCAGGTCACCCACGGAAGCTATATCCCGCTGGTGCAGAGCAGCGACAGAGTGCTCAGAAAGTCCGCTTTCGAGTCGCTGTATCATGTTTACGAGGGATTCAAGAACACCTCCGCCGCTGTGCTTTCCTCGCAGGTAAAGACGCTTGTGTTCAGCGCGCGGGCGCGTAAATATTCCAACACCCTCGAAGCCGCGCTGGACAGAAACGAAGTCCCCGTGGAGGTTTACAGCCGCCTTATCAAAGCCGTTCACGACAACATGGGCTATATGCACCGCTATGTAAAGCTGCGCAAAAAGCTCCTCGGCGTTGACGAGCTGCACGCATACGACCTCTACACGCCGCTTGTGAACGACCTTGATATAAAAATCCCGTTCGAGCAGGCAAAGCAGGAGGTATACGATTCCCTCGCGCCCATGGGCGAGGACTACCGCGCTATTTTCCGCAAGGGGCTTGAGCAGCGCTGGATAGACGTATACGAAAACGAGGGCAAGCGCAGCGGCGCATATTCCGCCGGCGCGAGGGTTCATCCGTTCGTCCTGCTGAACCACAAGGACACCCTCGACAGCGAATTTACGCTGGCGCATGAGATGGGTCACGCGATACACTCCTACCTCTCCAACACAAACCAGCCCGTTGCCTATGCGGATTATGTTATATTCGTAGCCGAGGTGGCTTCCACCTGCAACGAGAGCCTGCTTATGCAGCACCTGCTGCGCAGCACCGACGACAAGAAGCGCCGCGCGTATCTCATCAACTATTTCCTCGAGCAGTTCAGAACCACGCTTTACCGCCAGACGATGTTCGCGGAGTTTGAGCTGATGATAAACCAGAAAGCGGAAAACGGCGAGAGCCTTACCGCAGAATCGCTGTGCGAGATGTACCGCGAACTGAACAAGCAGTATTACGGCGACGATCTTATCATAGACAGCGAGCTTGACATGGAGTGGGCGAGAATACCGCATTTCTATTACGACTACTATGTATATCAGTACGCAACGGGATTTTCCGCGGCGATAGCGCTTTCGCAGAGGATACTGAACGAGGGTGCCCCTGCCGTAAAGGATTATATCGGATTTTTGAGCGGCGGCTGCTCGAAGGATCCCATCTCGCTGCTGAAGGGCGCGGGCGTGGATATGACATCCAAGCAGCCCGTGGAGAGCGCGCTGAAGCTTTTCGGAACGCTGCTCGACGAGATGGAAGAGCTTATGAACTGACGGAGATAAATGGACGCAAAACAGGAAAACGCAGCGCTTTCGCTGCTGAAAGAAATATACGGCGGTCAGTCCCGCGCGGTGGCGCTGCTTGACAGAACGCTTGCCTGCACATGGAGCGGCAGCCCCGAGCTTTTCTCGGAGGGAATGGCGCTGCAGAATATTGTTCGCGACAAGCTGGATTACCCAATGCATTCCGTAACGCTGCTGCGGGTGCTTATCCGCGATGAATTCTACTGCGCGAGGATAACGCCGCTGAAAAATGAATTCGGCGACCCGTGGCAGTATATCTGCGAGTTTATCGGCGGCGACGAAGCGGCAAGAATTTCGGCGGACACAGACCTGCTTGCAAAGGTCATGCCGGTTTTCAATGCGCTGGAGTACAACCTTGCAGGTCTTTGGAAAAGCACGAACGCGCTGAAGCAGCTTCACCCCGCGGACGAAGAAGCGGGACAGATAGCCGCGGCGCAGCGCGCCATCTCAAACATAGGCTCCGTGACCAAAAACGCTTTCGAGTATACCGATATGGTCTTTGGAGAAAGCGACGCCGTAACGCTTGACGCGGCGGCGCTGTCCGCCACGCTGATAAAGCGCTGCAACGCGGCGCTTGCGAAATGCGGCAGGCGGGTGGAGCTTCTTTGTGACGAGGGCGGGCTGTTCATCAACGCCGACTGCAAGCACGCCATCGCCGCGCTTGTGAACGCCGTGCAGAATGCGCTGCTCTATTCCCCGCGGGAAAGCGTGCCGATGCTGGCGGTATACCGCATAAATTCGGGCAGGCGCAGCTTTGTTGAATTCAAATTTACAAACGACAACATAATGTTCACCGAAAAGGATTTTTCGGAGGACATCAACGTAAACTTCAGCTATCAGCGCATAGGCTGGGGAATACCGATAATAAGGCGCTTCGCCGAGGAAAGCGGCGGCAGGTTCTCCATGGAGGACGACGGCGGAAGAATGTGCGTAAAGCTGACATTACCGTCGCCGGTCAGCGAGCTTTCCGCGGATGTTGCGCTGGAGCAGTATTCTTATGTTTACTACGACACGGGCATTCCCGATATCGTCGAAACGAAAATGCGCGAGGTCGCGGAGTTTTTCGGGGAAAACGGCTGATTTTGAAAACATTCATTGTGTTGTCACGCTGTTTTCATTTTCGCGGCGTATAATCATGATGTGGTCGGGAGAACGACCCCGAATATTCATGATTTCTTCCCCTTTAAGGCGTTCTTTTCATACGAATTGAACGCCGATTTCTTGGCTTTGTTTTTATTATGAAAAGAAATTATTTTATGATATGACAAAAGGAGATGCAGCTTATGTACAAAATACTTGTTGTTGACGATGAGGAAAACATCCGCGAGGTAATAAAGGAATACGCGGAGTTCGAAGGGCACACCGTTGACGAAGCGTGCGACGGTATGCAGGCAATCGAAATGGCAAAGGCAAACGACTACGACATCATCGTTATGGATGTTATGATGCCCCGCGTGGACGGATATTCCGCCTGCAAGGAGATACGCAAGTTCAAGCAGACCCCGGTGCTGATGCTTTCCGCCCGCGGCGAGGAGTACGACAAGCTGTTCGGGTTTGAGCTGGGCATAGACGACTATGTTGTAAAACCGTTCTCCCCGAAGGAGGTAATGGCGAGAATAAACGCCATAGTAAAGCGCAATTCCGCCGCCGCAGCCCCCGCAGCGGCCGCCCCCGAAACGGAGAAGTTCGAGGGGCTGGAGATAAACTTCACCTCCCGCGATGTGTATATCGACGGCGTAAAGGCGAACCTCACCCCAAAGGAATACGACCTGCTGTTCTATCTTGTAAGGAACAAGAACATCGCTCTTACGCGAAACAAGCTTCTCGAGGAAGTATGGGGCTACGACTTCTTCGGCGACGACCGCACCATCGACACGCACATCAAGATGCTGCGAAACAATCTCGGCCCGTACCGCAAGTTCATCGTGACCCTGCGCGGACTGGGCTATAAATTCGAGGCGTAAGCATGAATTTTTTCCGCAGCATTAAATACAGGGTGTGGGCGCGGTTTGAAATAGTCGTTATCGCGATGCTGGCGTTCACATATGTTTTCCTTATCGCGATGTTCCCGAGCTTCTATGAGTGGATGAAAACCTACGAAATAAGCGAGGCGCTTATCGAAATACGCTCGCACTGGTACAGCGACGATATCGGCGGGATAGTCAACGACGAAGCCGCAGAAAAGAAGATGTACATCGAGATATACTTCCCGACTACGGGCTATTCGTATGTTGCAAACAGGCTCGGCGGAAGCGTTTCGCTGGCGGTGATTGCCAAGGAAAGCTACCGCAGCGAGGTACGCGAAAGCGATACCGGCATGGTATACCGCCGTTTTAAGGACGAGGCAGAGGACAACACCGTGCTGATGGTCGGAAGCTATATCGGCAGCGACCGCGAGAACCCCGACGCGTATGTTTTCATTTGCAGCTACCTCCAGCCGATAGGAACAACGGTCAGCATATTCGTGCGGCAGTTCTTCTTCGTCGGGATAATCATGATGATACTTACGGTGTTCATGTCCGCGCTGTTCGCGAATAAGGTTTCCGAACCCATCATCCGCATAAACAACGCCGCCAAGAGCCTGCCGCAGGGCAAGTTCGAGATAGAAGAGGAAAAGAACGACTATGCCGAAATAAAGCAGCTCACCGCGACGCTCCAGTCCGCTTCAAAGGAGATCGCGAAATCCGACGACCTGCGCCGCGAGCTGATGGCGAACATCTCGCACGACCTGCGCACGCCGCTTACCATGATAAAGGCTTACGCCGAGATGATACGCGACCTCTCCGGCGACAATCCCGAAAAGCGAGAAAAGCACCTTAAAATCATCATCGACGAAACGGACAGGCTTTCGTCCCTCGTCAACGATATCCTTGATCTGTCGAAACTGCAGGCGGGCGT
>CAVIFG010000004.1:2608-20609 GCA_963641955.1 Escherichia coli | reverse complement strand
CCGAAATGCACATGGAAACCTTCGACCTTTCCGAGCGGCTTTCGGGGGTAATTTCCCGCTTTGATATCATGAAAGTCAACGACGGCATCATCATCGACCTTCAGGCGGATGAGCACGTTATGATAACCGCCGACATCACGAAGCTTGAGCAGGTGGTGTACAACCTTATCAACAACGCCGTCACCTATACCGGGGACGACAACACGGTCATCGTCAAGCTTTACCGCAAGGAGGGCGGGGTAGTCCGCTTTGAGGTCATCGACCACGGCGACGGAATTTCCCCCGAGTATCTGCCTTATATCTGGGACAGATATTACAAGGTAAGCGAGCGCAACGGCACCCACAAGCGCGCGAAGATGGGCAGCGGAATAGGTCTTTCCATCGTAAAGAGCGTGCTGGAGCAGCACGGCTTCGCATACGGCGCCGACAGCAAGGTCGGCGAGGGAAGCACGTTCTGGTTCGAGGCTCCCGAGTACGTCCCAGCGCCCGAGCAGCCCAAGCCCGTAAAGCAGCGCAGGCTCTCGCTGGAAAAAGCGGAGCTTAAGCCGGATGAATATGACGCTCACGAAAATAAGGAACAGGAATAAAAAATGCGGCTGCACGTTGATGGGGCAGCCGCTCTGTTTATGTTATTTCCCAACAGCAGTCATAGAATAAGTGAACGCTTTTTCTTCGCCGGGCCTCAGTATCTCTATCCCGCGCTTCTCCGCGAAAACGCCCGTGCAGTCATCGAAATCCGCCGAACCGCACCAAGGCTCGATGCAGATAAACGGCGCGTCCTTCGCCTGCCATACGCCAAGGCTCGTGAAATCGGGGAAATCCACGCGGACGCCGCGGTTATCCTTGTCGAACAGCGTTACTGCGCGGGAGCGTATATCGTCGAAATAGCACACATCATCATAGAACATCTCGTGCGTCAGCGGAAGCACCGTGTCGTTTTCTATGAGTTTTCTGCGGTCGTGCTCCTTGTGCAGTCCCGTGGAGAGGTCGTACAGGGGGCACTCGGCGGTTTCAAGCTTTGCGAATTCAAGGCGGTAGTCGGTGAACTCTCCGTCACAGGCAAACGCGGGGTGAGCGCCTATGCAGAACGGCATATCCTCCGCGCTGTTGTTTTTAACGCGGTAGGTAACGGTCAGCCCGTCCGCCTTGATGGTGTATCGTACGGTAAACTTGAAATCAAACGGGTACATTTCCTTTGTGTAGTCGCTCTGCTCCAGCGAGAACATCGCGCTGGTGGGTGTTATCACCTCGGGGGTGAGCTCAAGGTCGCGGGCGAAGCCGTGCTTTGTTATGCGGTATTCCTTTCCGTTGATGATGGCCTTGCCGTCTTTCAGCGTGCCTATCATCGGGAAAAGCAGGGGAGATGTCTTGCCCCAGAATGCAGGGTCGGCGCGCCACATAAGCTCTCTTCCGCCCACGCGCAGGGACTTCAGCTCCGCGCCCTTGGATATGATTTTCGCGGAGCAATCTCCGTTAGATATTGTTATTTCCATGTTGTTTTCCTCCGAATTATAAGAAATTAGATTTGTCCTTGACTCGCTTCTTAATTACAAACCGCAGCCACAGCACTATCAGCACCACCAGCACAAGCAGCAGTACCAGCTTCAGCACGATGTAGAATATGCTGTATTCCGCCACGGTGAGCGCATAGAGCCTGCCGTATCCGTCGCGGAAGCAAAGCGTGCCCGCGTTTGATACCGCATGTTTTCCGCCCTCGAAATTCTCAAGCTTCGCGAGCTTCGTTTCCTCGGGGTCGGTGCCCTCGCCGGGGTCATACACGGTGAACATACACCAGTATCCGTCCATCGGCGCGACGGTATACACCCTCGGGCCGTTTCCGTAGCAGACAAACGGCGCAGAGCCGCCCTTCATGTCACTGAATTTTTCGATTATCTCCATGTTAAGGCTGTCGATGATGAAAAATCCGTCCGCGGAAGTGATGTAAAGCCGCCCGTTGAAAACCGCGGGGGTGGAGGGATCATCGCCCACCTTGCAGGACTGGAGCGAATCATCTTCCATGGTGCCGTCGTCGTTAAGGCGCAGCTTGTAGAGGTTTCCGTCCGTCGCGGGGATGTACACTGCGTATTCTCCCGCGAGGGGCGCGTTGGCTATTTCCGCGCCGATATCCGTTTCAACAAAGCCGTTGCCGTCCTTTTCGTGAACCACCAGCTTCGTCCCCGTGCCGAAGATAACGTGCCCCGTGTTTTCCGAGGGGGATGTAACGGCGCTGTTGCTGTCGTATTCCCACACTACCGAGAAACCGTTCGTAAAATCAACGCAGTAGAACGTGCTTCCCGCCTCGGCTTCCACGCCGAAATACGCGTAATTCCCGCTCAGGGCAACGTCCGTCGAGATGTTCCCGCCGAAGCTTTTGGATGATTTCACGGTCATATCCGCAGTGTTTATCGCGTAGAGGGAAGTGCGTGTTGGCTGTATCATTGTTTCGTCCAGCACAGCACCGCGGCAGTTTTCGGATACCTTTTCGGAAAGCTCCGCCGTGCCGAGTATCTCGCCGCTGCTTTCGGCGATTTTGTTTACCTTATTCCCGACGGGGAAGAGGAAATGTTCCCCCTCCGCGATGGGCACGCCCGCGGTTTCCGCTTCGTCCGTGCTCCATTGTATGTTGACGTATTTCGTGTCGTAGGGCGCCTTTACGGGGCGTGCAAGTTCGCCCTCGGAAACGAACCCCGCGCTGTCCGCGAATGCGGCGGAGGACATCGAAGCCGCCGTCAGAGCCGCCGCGCAGACGGAAATGATGTTTTTAATTTTTCTGTTCATTGTGCTCGCTTTCTTTCATTATTTTTTCCACATCCAGCGCTTCACCCGTTGAGAAAGCGTAGATGTACATTTGTTTTACCTTTACCCCCGTGACCTCGGGGAGAATATCGGAGTAAATGCTGAGCTGCTTTGCGTAGTTCAGCTTTTCCTTTTCGAGGTTTGCGGGGCTGTCGCTCTTGTAATCCACAAGGATGATTTCGCCGTCCTCGTAGAAATACATATCCGTCCGCCCCTGAATGCTGACTTCTCCGCCGCAGTCTAGGTCGAATTTGTTTGCGGGGAGTTCCGCGTAGAACGCCTTTTCGCGCTCCACCCGCGGGCTTTTCAGCATACGCCTGCCAAGTTCCCCCGCAAAAAACGCCGCTATCCTCTCGGGTATGACCAGCGCGCTTTCCCGCGGGGTTATTTTGCCCTCGTCGGCAAGGCGATTTATTACATCCTCTGTGACGCGCAAACGCTCGCCGTCGGTCTGCGCCTGCGCGATATCTCCGAGGGGGAAATGCTCCATGATGTGGTGATACGCGTCGCCGATCTCCTTGCCCGTGGCGTTTGCGGTGTCGGTGCTGTCGGCTTTTTTGCCGTAGAACGACGGCTTCGTGAGATACACCACGGTTTCGTTGAACAGTTCGTCGCCCTGATGCGCAAGCTCGGTGACGGCGTATTTGGACTGCTGCTCCGTGTCGCTTTTGTACGGGTATTCGTATGTCATTACGGAGGTCAGCGCGGAAATTTCATCCTCGGAAACGCCGCTCGTATCGGGCAGGGGAGAGGCTTCCGCGCCGTCCCGCGGCTCGGGTATTTCCGCGGAAAGTATCTCCTCCTCGCTTATCTCCTCGCGGAGTATAACGGTGTTCATCGGCTCGGCGGTGCCTTTTTTGTAAAGCGTCAGCGGGGAGCCTTCGCTGAAGAACGGAAGCTGCTCCGTTTTGCAGTACCGCAGCATGGATGAAAGTATCCACTGGAACGGCGAGATGGTTCTGAAAGCGTCCTGCGGGTCGTTTTCCGTCATGAGGTATTCCTCGGGTGGCCTGCTGCTCGCTCCGACCATGATAAGCTTTTCCTGCGCGCGGGTAGCCGCAACATAAAGCAGGCGGAGTTCCTCGCCGTACATCTTTTCCTTGTTGAGTATTTTCAGCGCTTCCGTACCGAGGGTCCCCGACTTATAGCGCTGTTTCCTGTCGACATAGTTTATCGCCAGACCCGCTTCGTGGTTCATTATCACCGTGCCGCGGGCGTCGTTGAGCGAGAATTTGTAGTCCAGCTCCGCGAGAATGCATATCGGCATTTCAAGTCCCTTGCTGGCGTGGAACGTCATTATCCTTACGGCATTGCCCGCGTCCTCGGGCACGCCTGCTTCCTCCATGCGCTGCTTGTAAGCCTTTGTGTTGGTGATGTAGCGTATAAAGTCGCTCAGCGAGCCGCCGTCGCGCTCCTCGAAATCCGCCGCGTATTTTCGCAGCAGGCGGAGATTTGCAACGCGCTGTTTTCCCGCGTCGTAGGCGGAAACTATCGAAAGGATATCCGTTTCGCTGTAAATTTTTCTGATAAGGCTTTCAACCGAGCAGCTTCCTTTGAAGAAGCGGTATCTGTGTATGTCCTCCGAAAACCGCAGTATATCCGGCGGGACAACGCGCTTAATTCCGCGCCCCGCAAGTTCCGCTTCCGCCTGCTGCGCCCTTGCGGAGGAATCAGCAGCTTCTGCGGCGGTGTCGGTGTCATCGGGGAGGTCGCGGTCGTTTTCCGCCGCGCGTATGCAGTAGTTAAGGCAGCCGTACAGCGAGAAATAACGCAGCAGCTTTGAAATAGGCTTTATCGTATTCTCATTGCCAAGTATATCCTCGTCCGTGAAGCCCAGCGCGCCAAGGCGTATCTTCGCCATGTCCGCTGCGGAAGCGCCGTATATCGGCGACATCAGCACCCGCAGGAATTCCTCGTCCCGCAGGGGATTGTCGATCACATTCAGCAGGTCCATCATCAGCGCTATCTCCTCCGATTCGAGGAAATCCCGCCCGCCGGGGGTCAGCGACGGTATCCCCGCGAGGTCAAGCGCTTCTTTATATTCTTTAATAGAGCCGTTTTTGCGCAGCAGTATCGAAAAATCCGAGTATCTGCACGGGCGCATTCCGCCCTTTCCGTCGGAAACCTCGAAGCCGCCTTCGTAAAGCTGCCTGATTTTTCCCGCTACGAAGTGCGCCTGCCTTATATCACCGAGGTCGCTGTCGGGCTCGCGCTCAAGCTCGGGCAGGTCGAGCATATAAATTTCCGCAGCGTAGTCCGCGCGTTTTTCCTGCGGGATTTCGGGGTAATCCGCGCCGTATTCAAGCTGCGCGTTGTTTTCGTAGTCTACGTCGCCGTATTCCCGCGTCATTATCCCCGAAAACAGGGCGTTTACGCAGTCCACGACGGTGCGGCGGCTGCGGAAGTTTTTGTTGAGCGGTATCACGTCGAAGCCGTCCGCGCCGTCGCACAGTGCCGCCATGATACGCGGGTTTCCGCCGCGGAAGGTGTATATCGCCTGCTTTACATCGCCGACATAGAACAGGTTGTTTTTTCCGTTGGAAACCAGCTTGAATATCTCCGCCTGCACATCGTTGGAATCCTGAAATTCATCCACGATGATGCAGTTAAATCTGTCGGAAAGCTGCCGCCGAAAATCCTCGTCGTTTTTCAGCCTGTCGAGGAGCATAAGCTCGCAGTCGCAGAAATCCACATACCCCGACGAGGCCTTGAGGGCGGTGTAGGTCTTGATGTAGCATTTTACAAGCATTACGAATGTCGCTGTGACCTCGCTCTGCTGCTCTATCATTCCGCGCTCTTCCTCAAGGCTGAACGGCACGGCGCGCATTGCTTCGATAAGCTTCGTGAATTTATTCTTGCTTTCGGTGAATTTCTTGCGCAGTTCGCTTTTGGGGCCTTTTCGCGGCAGATCAGCAGTGTTAGTTATTCCTGCGATGGTGGTTACGAATTCATCCAGCGCTTCCAGCGTGTTTGCTTCGCGGAGATCATCCAGCGCGCCCCTTATAAGTTCCGCCGCCTGCACGCAGCCGAGGTAGTACATATTGTACCCGCTGATGACCTCGCCGATGGTCTGCGCGGCGGCGTCCTTGCCGCCGAGGGAAGCGTTGTCCCGCTCGCGGGCGAGGAAATCGGTAAGTTCGGAGTTTATCCCGCTGAGCCTGCCAAGCTCCAGCATTGCCTTGTGCAGAAGCTTTTCGTAGTTCATTATCATCACGGGCAGGTATTTTTTCCCGAGGGCGGCAAGGTCGGCGTTTGCCGCCGCTTCGCCGTCGAGCCAGTCCTCCGCGCCGTAGTAGGAACTCAGCGTTTCCGCAGTGTCCTTTATCGCATTCTGAAGCGCGTCGTCGGTTTCAAAGCTGAACGTAAAGAACAGCGCGTCGCGCTCCTCGGGGGTGACGGTGTTTCCGTCGGCGTCGCTGCCGCCGTACAGCAGGGCGGTCACGGACTGCATTGCCTGCGCCTGCATGGCGGCTTTTTTCGCGTTGTCCGCCACGGTGAAGTTCATCGGCAGGTCGAATATCTGCACATTCTCGCGGATTATATTTATGCAGAACGAATCTATCGTTCCTATCGAAGCCGAGCGCAGCTTTATCACCTGGTCGGCAAGGTAGCTGCGAAGCTCCTCGTTTTCGCCGTCCTCGAGCTGCTCCAGCCGTTCGTTGAGCTTTCTGTTTATCTTCATGCGCAGGCTGTCTGCGGCGTTTCGCGTAAATGTCATTATCGCGAGGGAATCGGCGGGAATGTTCATGTCCCTGTCGGAAAGGATACGGATTATCCTGTCGACCAGCAGGGTGGTTTTTCCGCTGCCTGCGGCGGCGGTAACGACGGTGTTTCGGTCAATGGGGGAGAGGATCGCCTTTTTCTGCTGCTCGGTGTATTCAAACGGCATTTACTTCTCCTCCTTTGCTGATTTTTTCTTCGATTTTTTCTCTTCTTTTATGGACTTTTCCGCCTTGGCGACGTCGATGTACTCCCTGCCGCCGTTTCCGCATATCGCTGAAAAATGGCAGTAGTCGCAGGGCTTTTTGCACTTGCTGAAAGCCTTTCCGTCGGGGCGGGTGATGCGCTCGTTGTATTTCAGCGGCATGGCGGTGAAATCTCCGCCGAACACCGTGTTGAGGTTATCCCGCAGCGTCCCCATGACTTTCTGCCTGAATTCCTCGAAATCCGTTTCGCGCTCCATGATGTTTTCCTCGGGGGGGAGGTACTTCGCGCGCTCCTTGGCGCGCTTTTCGTCGGGGACGGTTTCCGCGCCGTTTTCGCGGGCTACGCCGTCTATCACCGAGTCGGCGTAGCGGTTCATTTCCTCGGTGGTGTCCTCGTCGGAAACATACATTCCGCTCTGCCTGTGCGCGGCGGAAAGTATCGTGAACGCTCCCGTCCTGTCGCCGAGCGCCCCCGAAATTTTCGCGGGGGTATAGCTGACGCCGCCGGGCAGGCAGTTCTTGTTTGCGTCGCAAAGCGCGAAAAGATACATCAGCATCTGCGTATTAATGCCGTATTCCGCGTTGTGCCGCGTGAATGTCCTCGTGCCCGTCTTGTAGTCCACAACGCGCAGGAAGCTCTTGTCCCCGTGGGAAAAGATGTCCACGCGGTCGATAACGCCCGTGATATTCACTCGGTCATTTCCGTTTATGTCCACTTCCAGCGGCATGGTGTCAAGGGTGAGCTGCTCGCCGTATATGATCTCGTCCGGGGGCGGGGGAGCGGCTTCGCTTTTCTCGGAGAACAATTCTGCAGGCGGCGGGGTGACGGAATGCGAGGTGTCCTCGGCGTAATATGTGTGGCTGCCGCGCTCCGCGATGTTAAGCTCGAAAAACTCGGGGCGGTATTCCCGCGCGGCGAATTCTGCCTGCGTTACTATCAGCACGTCCGTCGCTGCGGCGGCTATGTTGTCGTAAAGATACTCGAACCGCTTGTCGTCGGTGATGCTGGCGGTCATTTTGCGCTGCCTGTATTCGGTGAGATATTTCCGCACCAGCGCGTTTATCCCGCCGCGGTCGAGTCCGAAAAACTCGTTCATGGCGCCGCGGTAGCTTTCCAGCACCCGCTGCATGATAAAGTGCACCGCGTTTCCGCGCTGACCCGCGTTGAAGTTTCGCTGGATAATCTGCCGCACTCTCAGCCCGTTAAGGCACAGGTACATAAATCGGCAGAGATTAAGGTTTTCGGTTTTTGTCGCGGATATCTCCCGCGGAAGAAGCATGGAAGCTATAAACGGCGGCATTATGCGCTCCGCCGCCTTGTCGGACAGGCGCGATTTTTTCACGCCCTCCAGCCTGCGGACGAAGTCCTCTCTGCCGGAGCGCTCCAGCACGGCGGCAAGTACGGAGTTCTCATGCGTGCCTGAGTATATCCCTGCGGCGTAGCGCTGCTTCGCGGCTTCTGTTGAGCGGCAGAAAAGCAGGTCGCCGCCGTCCGCGGCGCGTTTTACGGATGTATCCGTAAACAGCGCGGTGAGCCTGTCGAGCACCTCGGAGCGCTGTATCTGCCGACCCGAAATATCCGTTTCGGGGCAGGAAACGCACAGAAATTCCGACGGCTGCGAAAGCGCCCTGTACGCGCGGTAAAACGAAAGGCAGTACAGCTCCCCCGTGCTTTTTATGCAGCAGCCGTCGGGGTTGACGCTTTCGATATGAGTTATGTTCTCGCGGATGACGTCCGTTTCGAATGCGGAGAAAACTCCGTCGTTTTCGGCGGGGGCGGGGAATGTATCCGCCGAAGCGCCGATGATGAACACCGCCCTGACATTCGCGGTGCGGGTCCTGTTTATGTCCCCGACAAGCACGCTGTCGAGAAACTGCGGCGGCTTCGCAAGGGTAGTGCCCGCGCATATGTCGCGAAACAGCCGCGTGTAATCGGAAAGCGATATTTTATCCCCCCGCAGCCCATGATACAGCGCGTCGAATATCCCCGCGAGGGTATCCCACAGGCGCTGATAAGTGTTGACGAGGGAGGGGTCGCTTATCTTTCCCTTGGCGTCGTTGTAGCGGCTGAAAAGGGCGCTGTTGACGTCTATCTCCTCCATGATGAACCCGAAAATGCGCTCGGTCATTTCCGCGCCGTCTGCGCCTTGAAGGCTCTCGCGCAGCTTCAGCACAGGCTCTACAACGGCTTTGCGAATCTCCTCCGGCTCGTTAAGGCGCTTTTCAAACACCGCGCGGATATCCTCGTTCATTTCCTTAACGGTGTAATCGGGCTTCCTGATGTCAAACGGCACACGGAGCGCCGCGCCGCTTATCGCCCATTCAAAGATGTAATTCTCGAACGTGTCGATATCCTTTTTCGAAAGCGCATGGCGCTTTCCGTCCTCGCCGCGGCGGCTGAGAAATCCCGTTTTGACGTAGCTGAGTACCGTTTCTGTTGAAAATTCGTTCAGCACATTCAGCAGCGACATCACGAAATTCACCAGCGGATGATACAGTATCGGCTCGGGAATATCGCAGAAAACCGGCACGCCGTATTTCTCGAATGAATTGAGCACATAGCTTCGGTATGCTTTCGGGTCGGTGCAGAGCACGGCTACATCGCGGTAGCGCAGACCTTTTTCCTGCGCAAGCTGCTTAATCCTCGCGGCGGTGAAATCAAGCTCCTCGCTGACATCTGCGGCGCTTATCAGCTCAACGTGACCCTCCGCCCCGCAGACCGCCTTTTTCCTACCGAAAATATTGTCCGTAAGGGCGTGCATGGGGCTGTTTTCGGGATACCTGTCGGAAAGCCCGTCGGTGACGAACATAGTTTCGCTTCCGTTTTCCTCGGCGGCCTGTTTCAGGCGGGAAATTTGCCCGTTTATCGTTGAAAACAGCGTTTCGCGGCGGGTGGGGTATTCGGTGACAAACCCGAAAGTAACGTTGTCCGCCACGGCGATAACATTCGAGAGAAAATGAAGCTGGCTTATCGTGAAATCATTGAAGCCGTCAATGAATATCTGCGCGTCGTCGAACAGGATGTAGTCGGAATTTGTGATAAGGTCGGCGGCAGCGGCGGTGAGGTCAAGGCTGTCGAAATAATCCTTTGTCAGCCGCGCGTTATAGCTCTGGTAGATAAGCCCCACGTCTGAAAGCTTCGTGCGCAGCAGGGCGTAGTCGCGGATACTTTTTGCACCGTCGGGGAGATTTTTTTCGGCGTCAAGCTTCTCGTCCGAAAGGTCGTCGGGGGATATGCCCGCGGTCTTGAGCATGGTGACGGTCTGGAGCATTTTCTCGCAGAAACCTGCCCGCTCCGCAATGCGGGAGAACGCCCGCAGGCTGTCCTTGTTTTCCTTGATAACGCGGTGCATGATGATGTTTTTGGCGATGTCGTCGGCGGTGGGTTTCTTGTCGCCGAGCAGCTTTATCAGCTCCTCCGAAAGGGAAGAGAACGTGCGGATATGCACCTGCTCGGACTGCCCGAGAAGCCCCTCTGATTTCAGCGCGCGGTAGACGGATTTTTCGGTTTCAAACTCGAACTGGTCGGGGACGATGTAAATTATATTCTGCGGAGCGGCGCTGTTTTTGATAAGCGAAACTATCTCCGCGCGTATTTTTTCGGAAATATCGAAATTAGCTTTTCCGATGATAAATTTCGTCATAGCTGCTCCTTTCCGTTTGAAACTGTGTACAGGTAGCTTCGTCCCGCCTTGCCGACCTGCGAAATTATCCCCACCGCCCGCAGCACCTCGAGTCTTAGCGAAGCGGAAGATTCTTTCGCGGCGGCGCAGAATTGCTTTTTCGTGAAGCTTTCGGGAAGCCCCTCGGGCAGCCACCTCAGATAATCCTCGGGGCGCTCCAGCGTGATTTCCTCGACAATGCCGCGGGGGATTTTCTGTATCGTAAGCTTTTTGCGGGCGCTCCTGCTGCGCATTTCGGGTATCTCGTCCCCCGAAAAATGCACCGTCTTGTCAACGCTGAGCCGCGTTATGACAAGCGTCAGGTTTTCGTTCGGCAGAAACTCGCGTATGGAATACAGTTCCTCGAATATCTTCATTTTCGGGTTTACACGGCGGCGGGTCGTTTCCTTGATGACCTCGCCGCTTTCGCGGTTTATGTACAGCGTGCGTATATCCGCGTCGACGGGGTGAACAACGGTAACGTGCGCCGCGCCGAGGAATTCCCGAAGCTTATCCTTGAGGACATACAGCGAGCGGGTCTGTATCTCAAAAATGCCGTTTTCGCTCACGGCGTCCGCGAAGTATTTCCCGAGTTTGATCTCCTGCTCGTCGGCATAGGGGGCGTAGTAGTTTTTCAAGACTGCATGGATGAGTTTCTCGTTCTGCGTGCCGACGGAGCCGTGCATTCCTCTTTCCCGCACAAGAGCCTTTTTCAGCGCGGCGGAAAATCGGCTGTCCGCTGCGCCCTCCCGCCCCTCGATGAAATCGGCAACGGCGTCCTCGTTGTTGCTGCCGATGATGATATCTGCGGAGTTTTTCAGCGCCTCGTTCGCATTTCCGACGGCGACGCCGACGTCCGCCGCGCTTACCATGGAGATATCGTTGCTGTTGTCCCCGAAGCACACGACTTCCTCCGCCCCGACCAGCTTTTTCACCTGCGCGACCGCGCTCGCCTTATCCGCTCCCGCGCAGAATATTTCGTACCACATCATGTCCTCGTAGGTGTCCTTGATGTAGGTGCGGGAAAATCCGTTTTCGGCGCAGAACGTCCTGTCGAGTATCTCCGTTGCAACGGGCGGGTCGAACAGCGTAAAATAGAAAACATTCCCGTCGAACAGGTCGTCGTACCCCTTCGCGGCGCGCAGCCGCCTGTCCCCGCGCCTGCTTTCGACATATCCGAGCACTTCGTCCACGCGGCTTTCTATGTAGGACACCCGCTCCCGCCCGTCGATGTAGGAATACACCATAGGGGCAAGGTTATTTTCGATGAAATACTTTTTCGCGATTTCAAAGCTTTCGGCGGAAAAGACGTTTTCGATGATGTGCTCGCCGGTTTTCGGGTCAACGACAAAAACCCCGTTGAACGTTACAGCGGGGCATTTGAAATTGATCTTTCCGAGAAGCGGCGCGGCACTGTTGAATGAGCGCGCTGTGGCATAGGTGAACATAACGCCGCTTTCGATAAGCGAGTTCAGCCTTTCGGCGGCGCTGTCTGATATGGTCATGTCGGAGCGCAGCAGCGTTCCGTCAAGGTCGGTGGCGTACAGTGTCATGCGCTCTCCTCCGATGGTCAGAAATCGTTGCAGCCGTCCACAACAAATCTGTGGTCGAGCATATATTCGCGAAGTTCGTCCATTGTGGGCAGACCTTCGTTGTCGCTGGCGTTCTGTATCTGTATACAGCCGACGGCGTTTGCGCGGACTACGGCTTCGCCGAGGGGAATTTCCTCGCAGATGCCGCTGATAAGTCCCGCCGCAAATCCGTCACCCGCGCCTACGGTATCGACTACCTCGTCCGCGCGGAACGTGGGGGCAACGCCGCTTTCAACATGGCTCTTGTAGAACGCACCGTGCTTGCCAAGCTTTACGACAACTTTTTTCGTGCCGAGGGAAAGATAATGGTCGGCAATTTCCTCGGGGTCGCTAAGGCCGCAGAGCTTTTCGGCTTCTTTAAGGCTGGGGAGGAACACGTCCGCCGCCGCGGCAAATTCATTCAGCAGCGCGATGGTGTCCGCGTCGTCCGTCCATAGCTGGCAGCGGAGGTTCGGGTCGAATATCACGGTGACGTTCTCTTCGCGGGCGCGCTTTACAAGGTGCCTTGCCGCCTGCGCCGCAGAAGCGGATATCGTCGGGAATATTCCCGAAAAATACACCGCGCGGAACCCTCCGAGGTCAATGTCCTCCACATCCTTTTCGCAGAGGTAGGAAGCCGCGGAGCACTGGCGGTAGTAATGTATCTCGTGCATTCCGTCGGCGGATTTGCGCTTTGTCATTGCGCCGGTCTGGTGCAGGGGGTCGGTGATGATATGCGAGCCGTCTATGCCGTTTCGGCGGATATAGGCGCGTATCCTTTCGGCCCTCGGGTCGTCGCCGAGGCGGGTGACGTACACCGCGCTGCACCCAAGGCGGGAAAGCCCCGTTGCGGTGTTAAGCTCCGCCCCCGAAACCGATGCGCGGAAATTCTCCGCTTCCGCGAGGGAAGCGCCCTCCTCCGAGGTGAGCAGCTCCATCGGCTCCCCGATAAGAAGTATCTTATTCATAAAGCACCTCCGTGCCGTCAGTTTTCAAAAAGCCTGATATTTCCGTCGGCGTAGGCAAATCCCGCGAAGCCGCAGTTCATCAGTCTGTCGAGCATGGGCTTGAGCTTCTTCGGCTTGCGGCAGAGCGCAACGTCGTATTCCGCGCGTAGCTCTTCCGCCTTGTTGTATGCCGCCATGAAATCATCGTCGTACAGCAGGGCGATTTTAGCCTTTTCGGAAGCGGCACGGTTCATGTCGGAGAGAATGCTGAATATTCTTTCAAATCCGATGGAGAAGCCGCAGGCGGGGATGTCCTCGCCGACGAACTTGCCGATAAGCTTGTCGTATCTTCCGCCGCCCGCAACGGAGCTGCCGAAGTTTTCGCTTCTTACCTCGAAAACTGTTCCCGTGTAGTAGCCCTGTCCGCGTACAAGGGAGATATCAAATTCGATGCCGTAGCGTCCCGCGGCGATCTCCTCGCTGTTTGCGATTATGGTGGTGAGCCTGTCGGTGCACTCGGGGTCGTTGATGATCTCCGCGACCTTTTCTGCGGTCAGCGGGAGCTGCGAAAGCACATCAGCGAAGTTGTCCACTGCGGATTCTGCATAGCCCTTTTCGCGAAGCTCTGCGATAACGCCCTCTGCTCCTATTTTGTCCAGCTTGTCGAAGCTTACGCAGACGGACATCAGATCCTTGTCCTCAAATCCCATAACGGAGAGCAGGCGGTTCAGCACCGCGCGGTCGTTTACGCGCACGGTGAATGCTCCGATATCCAGCGCCAGCAGCGCCTTTGCCGTAACGGCGATAAGCTCGGTTTCGCACTCGGGGGAGGGGTCGCCGATGACGTCGATGTCGCACTGCATGAACTCGCGCAGGCGGCCTTTCTGCGGGTTTTCGGCGCGGTATACCTTGTCCATCTGGATTACCTTAAATGGCATTGTGAGGTTCTGACGGTTTGCGGAGAAATAGCGCGTCAGCGGCAGGGTAAGGTCGTATCTAAGACCCATGTCGCACAGCTCGCCGCCGTTTGCAAGCGCCTTTTCGAGCTTGTCGCCGCGCTTGAGTATCTTGAAAATAAGGTTGAGGTTGTCGCCGCCGTCGCTCTTGTCGAGGTTTTCGATGTCCTCGATGGCGGGGGTCATTATGCGCTGAAATCCGTTTGCGCGGTAGATGTCGGAGATGGTCTGGCGGATGCTCTCGCGGAGCTCTGCCTCGCGGGGGAGGTAATCTCGGGTTCCTTTTACGGCTTTGATCTTCATGGTTTATGTTGTCCTTTCAATTTGGTTTTAAAAACAAAAAAACGGGCTGCACCCGTGAAGCTTGATCTTTATCGCAGGCACAGAAATAATTTCATGCCCGAACAGGGGCATTTATCGGTATTCTGCGCAGTGATGATGTATACGAAACATGGCTTTACTCCTTAAAATGTCCTTATACGATTATTATATCACCCCCGCCGTCTTTTGTCAACCCGTTTGCGATAAAAAGCGGCAAAATGTATCATCTCCGCGCCGCGGGCAATAATAAGCAGAGATTTCGCCGAAAATACGAAAATTCTATTGACAAATATGCGATAATGTGATAACATATATGAATGGTAGGTGAATCATGTCTGATACTCCTACTGATTTTGTAGGAAAGGAAACAGATATGCTTGTTTCTGCGAAAGGAAGATACGCGCTGCGGGTGATGGCGGAGCTTGCCTCGCACGACAGCGGTGAATACATCCCCCTCAAGGAAATGTCGGACAGGCAGGGGATATCGAGGAAGTTCCTCGAGAGCATAATGACCTCCCTTGCGAAAAACGGTCTTGTGGACAGCGTTTCGGGCAAAAACGGCGGATACAGACTGCTCCGCCCGCCCGAGAAATACAGCGTCGGGGAAATCCTCGAGGCTGTGGAGGGCACGCTGGAGCCCGCCGCCTGCACGGGGGAAGACGAGAAAAAATGCGTCAGGACAGAAATGTGCTGCACGTTCAAGTTCTGGAAGCAGCTTTCGGAACACATAAACACGTTCCTTTACGGCTACACGCTTGATGAGCTCGTAAACGGCACGGACTGCAAAACAGAAAATAATAAGGAGAACAACAACGATGGACAATAAAATTCTTTCCGTAGAAGGACTTCATGTCAGCGCGGGCGAAAAGGAGATTTTAAGGGGCGTAGACCTTTCCGCGGGCAGGGGCGAAACTCATGTCCTCATGGGCCCCAACGGCACGGGTAAATCCACCCTCGGCTACGCGATAATGGGCAACCCCGCCTATACCATCACATCGGGTAAGATATTTTTCAACGGCGAGGACATCACAGAACTCCCCGTAAACGAGCGCGCAAAGAAGGGCATTTTCCTGTCCTTCCAGAACCCGCTGGAAGTCCCCGGCGTGACCCTCAGCGCATTCATCAGAAGCGCGCTTGAGTATAAAACAGGTGAGCGCATAAAGCTCTTCGCATACAAGAAGAAGCTTGCCGAAACCATGGCGCAGCTTTCCATGGACGAAAGCTATGCCGAGCGCGACCTTAACGTAGGCTTCTCCGGCGGCGAGAAGAAAAAGGCGGAGATACTCCAGATGCTCATGCTGGAGCCGTCCCTTGCAATTCTCGATGAAACCGACTCGGGTCTTGACGTCGACGCGGTACGCACCGTTTCCGCAGGCATAAAGCTTTATCAGGAGCGCTGCAACGGCACCCTCCTTATCATCACGCACAGCACGCGCATTCTCGAATCCCTCACCGTGGACGCAGCGCACGTCATGGAAAAGGGCGTTATCGTAAAGAACGGCGGCGCGGAGCTTGTAAGCGAAGTAAACGAGAACGGCTTTGCGGCTGTCTGAGCGGGGAGGTCTGAAAATGGCAGAGAAAAGCTATGTTGAGGATATCGACAGAAGCGTCTATGATATCCGCGATGAAGAAAAGGACAGCTACCGCCTTGCGGAGGGTCTTACCCCCGAGATAGTCGAGAAGCTTTCCGAAGAAAAGCACGACCCCGAGTGGATGCGCGAATTCCGCCTGAAATCCCTCGAGATATACAACAACACCCCTATCCCAGACTGGGGACCCTCCATCGAGGGGCTTAATATCGACAAGATAGCCACCTACGTCCGCCCCAACACAAAAATGCAGGGCGATTGGGACAGTGTTCCGCAGGACATCAAGGAAACATTCGAGCGCCTTGGCATACCGCAGGCGGAGCGAAAGTCGCTTGCCGGCGTCGGCGCGCAGTACGATTCCGAGCTGGTTTATCATAACGTAAAGAGCGACGTTGCCGCACAGGGCGTCGTTTATACCGACATGGAAAGCGCCCTCACGGGCGAATACGCCGAGATGGTGCACGAGCATTTCATGAAGCTCGTCACCCCGCATGACCACAAGTTCGCAGCGCTTCACGGCGCGGTATGGTCGGGCGGATCGTTCGTGTATGTGCCAAAGAATACCGAGGTTTCCATCCCGCTTCAGAGCTACTTCCGCCTTAATGCAAAGGGTGCGGGTCAGTTCGAGCATACGCTTATCATCGTAGACGAGGGCGCGAGCCTGCACTTCATCGAGGGATGTTCTGCGCCGAAATACAACGTTGCGAACCTCCACGCGGGCTGCGTTGAACTGTTCGTAAAGAAGAACGCAAAGCTGCGCTATTCCACCATTGAAAACTGGTCGAAGAATATGTACAACCTCAACACCAAGCGTGCCATCGTTGAAGAGGGCGGAGTTGTCGAGTGGGTATCGGGTTCGTTCGGTTCTCATGTCGGATGTCTTTACCCGATGAGCATTCTCAACGGCCGCGGCGCAAAGATGGAATTTACGGGCGTTACGTTCGCAAGCACGGGTCAGAACCTCGATACCGGCGCTAAGGTAGTCCATGCGGCTCCCGACACGACGTCCTATATGAACACCCGCTCCATCAGCAAGGGCGGCGGAATAAGCACGTTCAGAAGCAGCGTGGTCGTAAACAAGAAGGCTGACCACGCGAAGTCCTCCGTTTCCTGCCAGTCGCTCATGCTGGACAGCGAGTCCCGCTCGGATACCGTTCCCGCAATGGATATCAGAAACAGCACCGCGGCGGTCGGTCACGAGGCGAAGATAGGCAGCATAAGCGGCGACGCGGTGTTCTATCTTATGTCCCGCGGCATGACCGAGGAGGAAGCAAGGGCGCTTATCGTAAGCGGCTTTGCGGATAACGTATCCAAGGAACTTCCGATGGAATATGCAATAGAAATGAACAACCTTATCCGCCTTGAAATGAAAGGCAGCATAGGCTGATACCGAGAGGAGCAGAATTATGACCGAAAAAATTAAAGTAAACAGCCTGCCCTCAAGGACATGGAAATTCCTCGGCGTTAATGAGGCTGAAATAGAATGGGATAACAGCGCAGAAAAGCTACCCGTCCGCGAGTTTTCCGCCGAGGGCGGCAAAACCGAGCAGGCGAGCGTTACGGTGCAGGGAACCAACGGTTATTCCGAAGAAAAAATCACACTCCGCGCGGAGGAAAACAGCACCCTTACGGTGTTCATGCAGCTCGGCGGCGCGGGAAAGCTTGCGGTAAAAACCGAACTTGACATAAAGAAAAACGCAAAGATCCGCCTTGTTCAGTTCCTTAACACCAAGGACGGCGGAATGCTTTACAATACCGTCAGCGGCAGCGCTGCGGAGAACGGTTCCGCGGAGCTTATCCGTATCATCGTCGGCGGGGGAGATGTCTACGCGGACGACAGGATAGAGCTTATCGGAAACGGAAGCAGCTTCAGGAATGATATCGGCTACCTCGCGCAGAAAAAGCAGAAGCTTGATATGAACCTTGTCGTAAATCATTTCGGCCAGAAAACCGCCTGTGAAATAAAGGCGGACGGCGCCCTCAAGGATAACGCCGAAAAGGTTTTCCGCGGCACGATAGATTTCAAGAACGGCTCCGCAGATTCCACCGGCGACGAGCTTGAAACCGTGCTCATGCTGGGCGAAAATGTTGTGAACAAGACGGTGCCGGTTATCCTCTGCGCGGAGGAAAACGTGCAGGGCAACCACGGCGCGACCATCGGCGAGCTGGACGAAGCAACGCTGTTCTATCTCGAAAGCCGCGGTATCAGCCGCGAGGACGCCGAAAACATGAT
>CAVIFG010000004.1:0-2598 GCA_963641955.1 Escherichia coli | reverse complement strand
CCGGCAGCGAGGATCTTGCAGCGGCGGTAGAAAACGAACTCAAGGAGGCACTGGGAGATTGAAGAACTACAGAACCGATTTTCCTCTGCTGATGAGCAGCAGCGACGCATATCTTGATAACGCCGCGACATCTCAGCGCCCGCAGTGTGTCATCGACGCGGTGAATGATTTTTACCTCAACCACAACGCGAACCCGCTGCGCGGAAACTACCCGCTCAGCGTGTCCGCAACAGAAATATACGAAAACGCCCGCGAAACCGTCCGCGCGTTCATCAATGCTGAGAGCACGGAGGAAATAATTTTCACGCGGAACACCACCGAGAGCATCAACCTCATTGCGTACAGCTACGCGCTGTCGCACCTGAAAAGCGGCGACGAGATCGTTGTTTCCATAACCGAGCACCACAGCGACCTGCTTCCGTGGCAGATGGCCTCCCGCATGACAGGGGCGAAGCTGGTGTTCATCGACTGCGAGCAGGAAGGCTCCATCGACCTTGATAAAGCCGCGGCGCTTATCACCGAAAAAACGAAGATAGTTGCCTGTGCGCAGGTTTCTAATGTAATAGGCAGGGTAAACCCCATAAAGGAACTTGCGCAGCTTGCCCATGCAAAGGGCGCTGTTATGGTCTGTGACGGCGCGCAGAGCGTCCCGCATATGGCTGTGGATGTTCGTGAACTTGGGGTAGATTTCCTCGCGTTTTCGGGGCACAAGCTGTTTGGCCCTATGGGAATAGGCGTGCTATACGGCAGGCGCGATCTGCTTGAAGAAATGCCCCCGTTCCTTTACGGAGGAGAAATGATCGCCACCGTAAAGCGCGACAGCGCCGTTTATGCGGAGCTTCCGCACAAGTTTGAAGCGGGAACAGTCAACGCGGCGGGAGCGGCAGGTCTTGCCGCTGCGATACGCTATGTGCAGAGCATAGGCTTTGAAGAAATGCACGCGCGGGAGCTGGAGGTAACGGCTCATGCGCTGGAGGGGCTGAAAAAGATACCTCATATCAATATCATCGGCTCGGACGACCCCGAGGAACATACAGGAATAATCACCTTCACCGTCGACGGCGTGCACCCGCATGACGTAAGCGAGATACTCGCGGCGGACGGCGTTGATATCCGCGCGGGACATCACTGCGCGCAGCCGCTGCTCAATCACCTCGGCATAAGCTCGTCGGTAAGGGCAAGCTTTATGTTCTACAACACCGTTGAGGAAGCGGAAAGGCTGATAAAGAGCCTTGCAAGCGTAAGGGAGAGAATGGGCTATGGAGAATAAGAATTTTTACAACGAAGTTCTGACGGAGCACAACATCCGCCCCGATTACAAGCACGACATTGCCGATGCGGATATAGTCCTCGACGGCGTCAACCCCAGCTGCGGCGACGAGATACAGCTCAAGCTCAAGCTGGACGGCGACGTTATCGTTGACGGCGCATTCGTCGGCGACGGCTGCGCGATATCGCAGGCTTCGACGGATATCATGCTCGGAATGATAATCGGAAAGAAAAAGGAAGAGGCGCTGGCGATGGGCGACATTTTCATGAAAATGATACGCGGCACAGCCACCGACGAGGAAATTGACAGCCTTGAGGAAGCCTCCGCGCTGAAAGAAATCGCGCATATGCCCGCCCGCGTAAAGTGCGCGGTGCTCGGCTGGCGCACGCTTTCGGAAGCGCTGAAGAAGTAGTTTGCAGTCTGTTATATTTATCGGCAGCATACAGGCGCCTTGCAGCAGGGCGCCTGTTTTTTATTGTCCATTAAATTTTGTTTTGCGTCTTGACATGAAAGCCGAAATGTTGTATCATTGTGTCAGGCGGAACAGACGCCCGCGTATGAAGTTGCGCAGCTTTGACCGCTTGGTAACTTTTCTATTTCGGAGGGATATTTCATGAGCCTTACAGAAACAAAACGTAATGAATTGGCGGGTCTGCTGAAAGAAATAAATATGTCCGAAACCTACTCGGAGAGGATACTTTCTGCCTTTGATAATTGGGCGGAAAACGGTGCAAATAAATTTGAAAAGTCATACATAAAAAAGTCGATTTTCGGCGGAACATCAGATGCTGCCGAAACGATAATGCTGTTTCTTCTGTTGTCGCTGGAGGAGTATCATAACGGCGCATGGAAGGCGTTCCCGAGGGAGATTTTCATTGATACCATCGCGGATTTCTCGGCGTTTGTGAGGTTTTACAAAAAGGCAACGGGCGAAGAGGGTTACGGAAAGGGAACATGGCCGATCCACTATGCCGAAGCAAGAATATTCAAGCTTGGCGCGTTCGAGTTCGAGATAATAAGCGAGCCCGAAAAAAGGCGCGTAGAAATGCACATCCCCGAGGGCGCGGAACTCAGCCCGAAATCCCTCGGAAACTCCGTAAAACTAAAGGATTCTTTCTTTTCGGAGTACCTGCCCGAATGGAAAGATATACCCGTTGAGTGCCATTCGTGGATGCTTTCGCCGGTGCTGAAAGATATGCTCCCCGAGGGGTCGAGGATACTGTGGTTTCAGAGTATGTTCGATATTTTCGGCACGGACACGGACAATAAATTTTTTATGCAGTTCGCTTTTGATCTGGAGTATTTTCAGTGGTGCGACGGGTATGACC
>CAVIFG010000003.1:20870-25890 GCA_963641955.1 Escherichia coli | reverse complement strand
CCCGTGGCAAAAAACGGATTTAAAAAGCCCGCTTTGCGGGCAAAACCGATTTTTTCGACAAGCTGAAAGGGCGCACCTTTCGGTACGCCCTCGCAAAATTATTCTATGCCGCTCACGCCGCCATGCCGACGATAAACCTGAGTATCGCCGCAGCGTCGAGGGCATTCACAGCCCCGTCGCGGTTGAAATCCGCCATGAGCGGGTTTGCGCCTACGGCTATCCCGACGATATCCCGAAGTATCGCCGCAGCGTCCAGCGCGTTCAGCGATCCATCATTGTTCATATCGCCGAGCAGGTCGCTGTATTCGCATATCATCGCGATATACTCGCCCGCGGCGTCGGTTCCCGAAATTGTCACGGTGCCGTCCGCGGCGATCTTTCCGCAGGTCACGAATACCAATCCGCCGTTATCGACCCTGTAAATATTTGCGAACTGACCCGCAAATCTTCTTCTGAACGCCAGCTTCATGTCCGCGGGAACGCCTGTTCCCTTTGTCCTGAAATCAACGCCCATCGTTCCGCGCAGCGAGGATGTATCGGTATCGCCTGCTTCAAGCGAAACATCCGCAGCCGCCGCAGCGGGTATCTTTGCACCGTCGATGATAAGGCTCTTTGTGCCGTCGATAACGATCTCCGCCTTAGTCTTGGAGTCGATTATCGCCTTGATAACGCTCTCGGGTATCTTGGTTTCGCCGTTCATGTCTATCTTCACGGTGGAGCCATCGGGGAGCTTTCCTATCTCCGCCGCCATATCCGGCCAGCTCATTTCGGAGCCGTTGAGCGCGGGAACGTTCGTATCGTCGGAATATCTTCCTCCGCCGCTGCCGCCGCTGCTCTTTCTCGGGGATATTTCGTATCCGCATATCGTGCAGTATTCCGCCTTTGTATAGGTGGGACCGCCGCCGGAGATATGCTCCTCGCTTTCGCCCGCTTCGCCGCATACATCACATATGTGCCAGTGGCCGTTCTTGTCGAACTTGTAGCCCTCCGACCATTTGTGACCCGCCGCCTTTACGGTAACTTCCGCAAGGGTCGTTTCGGTTTCTGCATTTTCGTCCGCAAACAGCTTTCCGCAGCTGCACTTGTAATACGCTTCGTTTCCGTCCGCGGTGCAGGTCGCCTTTGCCGCAGGTACGAAAGTAAGACGTTCTGCGTGGACGTGTCCCAGCTCGGGAGTTATAACATATCCGCAGACCGTGCAGGTTTCGGGGGTTGTTTCGGTAGCTGCGCCGCTTGACTTATGCGAATTTACCACCCTGACCTCATCGCATACCGTGCAGTAACGCCAGTGGCCGTTTTCGTCGAACTTGTAATCATCCGACCATGCGTGCCCCGCAGCCTCTATCGTAACTTCCGCAAGGGTCGTCTGTGTTTGCGCCTTGCCGTCCCTGAACAGCTTTCCGCAGCTGCACTTGTAATATGCTTCGTTTCCGTCCGCCGTGCAGGTCGCCTTTACAGCAGGCATGAATGTCAGATGTTCTGCGTGGATGTGTCCCAGCTCGGGAGCAATCACATATCCGCAGACCGTGCAGGTTTCGGGAGTAGTTTCGGTCGCCGCGCCGCTCGACTTGTGCGCTTCAACCTCCTCGGGTTCTTCGCATTCCATGCAGTAGTGCCAGTGGCTGTTTTCGTCGGATCTGTAATCCTCCGACCATGCGTGCCCCTCTGCGGGGACAACGGTGTCCGCCTTGGTTATTTCGTTTTCGCAGGCCCTGTCCGAGAATATCTTCTTGCATTTTACGCAGGTATAATACTCAATGTTTCCGGGTACGGTGCACATGGGAGGTCTGCCGCCTGTTGTCACTATGCTGTGACCGGTCGGCTCAATGACGAGTTCTTCCGCGGTCACTCCCTGATAATCTCCGCCGATTATTCTGAACAGCGCGCCGCAGCTGCATTCATAATAATCCTTGGTGCCTCTCTCCGTGCAGGTCGCTTTGACCTTGTCGAAGTGCGCAAGATCCGCGTCGTGGGCGAACACATAGGTTAAAGCGCATTCGCTCGCTTCGTAAAGCTTCGTTGCCTTCATGCGGACATAGGCGATGTAATCGCCGTGCGGCAGATATGTGAATGTGTTGTTGTCGCCCCATATCCGCGCGTCGGGGTTGCTGTAGTCTTCCGCCTTTATGAAGCAGTATTCCAATCCGTCAGCGGGAGAGATCACCGCCGTGAACGTATTTCCGGTCGGGGTAAGTGTAACGTCGCGCTTTTCGGGCGCGGGCTGATTTCCCCTCTCGTTGATACGCACGTTCACATTCCATCTTATCGTACTGTAATTCTGCGTCCGGAATGTTATCTGTATATCCGCGGAACCTACAAATTTCTCTTCGAACTGCTTTGTGCTGTAGGTAAGCACGCCGTTTTCGTAATCAACGTTTACGAGGATACCATCCCTGTCGTTTTCATTAACGCTAATATCGGATATAATTCCGCAGTCGCCGGGGAAGCTGTCGGGAAGCGGGAGAATATGCTCGCCGCCCTGCGCCCATGTAAAATTCTCAACAGAAGTAATAGTTTCAAATTTAGCAAACTTCACGGTAAAGCTTGCGCTCCTGAACTCATCGCCGATATAGTTTTCGTTTCCGTCGGCGGTTATAACAGCGTAGTATCTGCCCGCGTTCACTATCTCGCTTACTTCCGTGCCGTCCTCATAGAAGAACTTTACGGTGTAGTTTCCGAGGTCGGGTTTGTTCGGGATGACCTTTACGTCCTTTGCGCTGCCGTCGAAAGTGAGATCCTCGGGAAGTTCGAGCGTGAAGTCATCCTCTGAGATATATGCCTTTTCGATGGTGAACGCCCAGTTGTCGCCGCCGAATGTGCCGCCAAGGTAGTTTTCGCCGTCCCCGATGAACGCCTTGACGGTATAGCTGCCCGCATTAACGGCTTCTTCGACCTCCTTGCCGCTGCCGTCGTAATATTTCAGCGTGATATCGCCTGCACCATTTACCCAAGTTCTGAAAGTTACAGAAACGTTCTTTGCCGCGCCGCTGTAGTAGCGATCCGTCGGGCGTATGAACGAAATGTCGTTTTCAACGAGCTGCGCCTTTTCAACGGTGAATACCCAGTCGTCGTTTTCGAATTCGCCGCCGAGATAATTTGCGCCGTCGGCAACGGTTATCTTTACGGTGTAGCTGCCCGCATTTACGGCACTTTCGACCTTTGCGCCGTTTTCATCGTAGTATTCAACGGTTATCTCGCCTACGCCGTCTAAGTTCGCGTCCGCCGTTACTTCGGCATTCTTCGGGGCGCCGTTGTAAGTAAGATATCCGGGGGCGGTGAATGTGAAATCATCCGCCGTAAGCGCCTTTTTGCCAATGTTAATGGGAAGCGTCGCCGTTACCTCATCAGGGAAATATTCCGAATCGCTGCTTGTATAAACAAGCGTGAATGTGGTTTCGCCCGCCCTGTCCGCGGTATATACGGCCTTGCCGTTGGATATCCGGCTGCTGGGCACAACGGTTTCATTTCCGATCCTTATCTCGAAAGTTCCGTTGTTGTCCTCGATGGAAACATCCTCGCCGAATTTGAGCAGAGCCTTTACGCTGAATTCGATATCGCCGCCGTAAACGGGTTCTTCCTCGCCGGTTTTCTTGAAATCAAGCTCCGCGGAATACTTAACGGACGGAACACTGTCCTCGCTGAGCATAGGATAATATGCCACGCCGTTTTCCTTGTCGTTCTCTTTTTTCAGCCATATGAAATTATTGAATTTCATTGTCGCAAGGGCGTTGTTGGATGTCATCTGAATGGTGGTAAGCCCCGTGCCCTTTTCGCTTGTTACATTGCAGGTATCGGTATTGTAATAGCAGTTGTTGATTTCGCCGCTGTTGCTGCCGCATATTGCGTCCACATTAGCCCGCGCGTTCACCTTGCCTACGAAATAGCAGTTGTTTATAGCAGGAGTACCTAACGTCGATTCGCTTATGCCGCATATTCCGCCTGCGTTCTTCAGCGCCTCAACATCCGCTATGGCATAGCAGTTCTCTACTATGTTGCTATTCTCTCCGCATATGCCGCCCACATCGAAAATTTGACCGGATACGCTTCCGCTGAACGAGCAGTTGTAAATAAGCCCGTAGCCGCCATTGTATCCGCATATACCGCCGACCTTCGACGTTCCATCGATAGTGCCGCTGACGGAAAGGTTCATTATCGTGCCTCTGTTATGACCAAATATGCCAACGAGTGTCATGTCCTTCAATTCCATAGTAACGTTGCTTATGCAATGACCGTCGCCGCTGAATATACCCTTATAATAAAGCCCCTGACTATTGCCGCCTATCGGCATTACGTCAGTCCTGCCCGCAAGGTCGATATTCGCGCCGAGAACGAAGTTTTCGTCCCATCTGTCGCTGTCGTTTCCGATGGCAACAAATTCATCCGCCGTGCTGATAACGGTGCATCTCCGCCAGTCCTCGGCGCCGTTGAAGCCGTAATCATACTGCGTTTCTACTGTGATATGCGCACTGCCTATGCCTTTAAGGCTCGGATAGACGTATGTTGCCGTGCGGAGTTTTATGTTGTACATTTCGCCTTCATAAGAATAGCTTCCCGCATTCCAGATACTTTCGTCAAATCCATCGGGGAGAGTTCCCATGCAAATATCTTCGGTGGTTATCCCCACGCCGACGTTGTTTACATGAGGATAGAGAGCAATATCGAAATAGCAATTGTCATAACGGTTTGCTTCGCCGCATAATCCGCCGACATTGCTTTGACCGCTGACTGTGCAGGAGCTGTAGCAATACTCTATAATGCCGACGCTGTAGCCGCACAGGCCACCGACATCGCTGCCGCCGCTTACCTTGCCTATGCTGTAGCAATTGCTGATGGTGCTGTTTCCGTTATTGCCGCACAGGCCGCCGACATGATATCCTCCCGCAGAGGTGACGGTTCCGACGAAACCGCAGTTGGATATGCTCGCGATATCGTCGCTGTTGCCGCATATGCCGCCTACGTTGTCCTTTCCGACTACGTCGCCGACGGCGCAGAGGTTCATTATCTTGCCGCAGCTGTATCC
>CAVIFG010000003.1:20356-20860 GCA_963641955.1 Escherichia coli | reverse complement strand
AACAGGCCTACGTTTACGCCCTCGGGCTTGTTTATCTTGAAGTTGCTGATGGTGTGGCCCTCGCCGCTGAAGCAGCCGATAAAGTAATCATTTTCATCCGTGCCGATGGGGTTAAGCTCCGCGCCCTTCATGTCGATATCCGCGCCGAGGACATAGCTGTCACTCCACATTGTATTGTCGTTTCCGATGGCGGCAAATTCCTCCGCCGTGGTGATGAGGGTGTATTCCCTCCAGTCGTCATAGCCGTTCGCGCGGAAATTGTACTGGCTGACGTCAACAGAATACGCCTTGCCCACGCCGATAAGACTCGGGTAGGTGTAGGTAACGGTGCGGAAATTACCGCTCGGCTCCGACACATCCACACTGCCCGCAGTCCAGACAGAACCATCAAAGCCCGTCGGGAGATTGCCGTTGGTGAATTGCGATGTGGTCAGGCCGAAAACAGAGTTGGCGCCGTTATCGCCGCTCGTCCCGTCATAGTTACCTATAGCGCCAAGGCTGCAT
>CAVIFG010000003.1:0-20346 GCA_963641955.1 Escherichia coli | reverse complement strand
AGGCTGCATACATCCTTGTCGTAATAGCAGTTTTCAATTTTTTCGGCATTATTGTTGTTTTCACCTGCTATGCTGCCATTATACAATCCCGCTGGGACTTTGCCTACACTATAGCAGTTTTTAATTGAGCCTTTAACACTGACACAGTTATGGCCGCAAATTCCGCCGGAATTTTTTTCTGAAACTATATTGCCCACACTATAGCAGTTTTCAATTATGCCAGTATTATTACCGCATATACCGCCGACCTCTTGCATTCCCTGCATTGTTCCGGAGAAAGCGCAGTTTCTGATCGTTCCCGAAGTGTAGTTGTTTGCACATATGCCGCCGACAACACTACAACCGATGATATTTGCATTTTCAACGTAAAGATCGGTAATAAGACCGTTGTTAAAGCCAAACAAACCGATATAATTATCATCATAATTATCAACAGATCCGTTGAATTCTACATTCTTTATGGAATGCCCGCTGCCGCTGAACTTTCCTGTGAAATATGCAACATCAGAATTGTTCTTCATGACGCCTATGGGCGTAATTTCCTTGCCCGCAAGGTCGATATCATCGCCGAGGACGTAGTTCTTATCCCAGATTGTTTCATCGTTTCCGATGGCGATAAATTCGTCCGCCGTGGTGATGAGGGTGTATTCCTGCCAGTCATCCGTGCCGTTGGCGCCGAAGTTGTATTCTTTTCTTTCGTAAATATAAGCACTGCCCACACCGTCAAGGCTCGGGTAGGTATAAGTGATGGTGCGGAATCTTTCGTCCGCCTGCGATACCGCTATATCGGTGCTTCCCGCAGCCCATACGAAGCTGTCAAAGTCCGTCGGAAGAGTTCCGCTGCAAAGCTCCGCTGTGGTCAGACCGACAACATTATAAGTTTCATTATCGCTGCTTGTTTTGCCATCACCTATAGCGCCAAGGCTGCATACATCCTTGTTGTAATAGCAGTTGTTAATGTAGTCATCATCAATGTTTTGACCTGCTATTCCGCCGATATTGTAATTGCCAGAAACCTTGCCCACGCTGTAGCAATACTGTATTTTGCCTACGGAAGCATTATCACCGACAATGCCGCCGGAATAATATTCTCCTATAATATTGCCTTCGTTATAGCAATTTTCAACCGTGCCGAAATTACGGCCGCATATACCTCCAACATATTGTACTCCCTGCAATGTTCCGGAGAAAGCACAGTTTCTGATCGTTCCCGATTGGCAATTATTAACACATATACCACCAACACAAGATCGACCTACGATATTTGCTTCTTCAACGTAAAGATCGGTAATAAGACCGTTGTTCCAGCTAAACAAACCGATATCATTATTATAAGGATCATCAACTGATCCATTGAATTCTACATTCTTTATAGAATACCCGTTGCCGCTGAACTTTCCCGTGAAGTATGTAATATTCTCATCATAGTCATCGCTGCTGCCTATGGGCGTAATGTCCTTGCCAGCAAGGTTGATATTATTGCCGAGGACATAGTTGCCCGTCCACATTGTTTCATCATTTCCGATGGCGATAAATTCCTCCGCCGTGGTGATGAGAGTGTATTCCTGCCAGTCGGGGTCGTAGTCGGCGCCGAAGTTGAACTCTTCAATTTCGTAGCTATAAGCCTTGCCTACGTTTTTAAGGCTAGGGTATGTATGGGTTAAAGTGCCGAATTTCCCGTCAAGACCATCCAATCTCACCGAGCCGGCTTCCCATACGGTATCGTCAAACCCCTCGGGAAGCGTACCGCTGCAAAGCTCCGCGTTCGTGATGTGGTTAACGGACGAATCATCATAAGGTTCTGAACCCACAATGCCGATCAGATAACCGCGAGGTGCATCGCTGTTATTGTAGCAGTACTCAATCGTTGATAAATCATATGCTTTGGCGCAAATGCCGAAGGTGATGACATCGCTGGATTTTGTCAATTCTCCCGAATTGAAGCAGCTTCTGACAGCGCCATAGTTGGAATCGCATATACCGGAGGAGCTGCCGCTTGCTGCTTTGATACTGCCAAGGTTATAGCAGTTTTCAACGACGCCATTCGCTTCATTTGAATAAACGATACCGGCAAGCCCTGCGCCATTCACCAGGTCGGCGCTATTGAAGCAGGCGTTTACAGTTCCATAGTTGAATAAAGCTATGCCGCCGACATTGCCGCCGTTATCATTTATGTGAAGCTCTCCGCTCTCAACGCCGCAGTACTCTATCGTTCCGTTGTTGTAAGCGCATATTCCGCCGATGCCTTCCGCTGCGGATACCTGCGCATTCTTAAGGAAAAGGCTGCTGATGGTGCCGCTGTTGTATCTGAACAGCGCCACATTATCCCCTGCGGTGCTTATTTTCAGATTTCTGATACTATTCCCGTTGCCGTCAAAGCTGCCCTTGAACGGAACGCTCTCGCTGCCGATCGGCGACAGTTCCTTGCCGCCGAGATCGATATCACCCGACAGCACTATATATTCGCCCTCGTATGTGTTGCCGTCGTTCACTGATTCTACGAAATACGCAAACTGTTTTCCGTTTGTTATCTCATAGGGGGCTTCCGGCGTTCCCGAGCCTTCAAATTCGGCCGTGGAAAATCCGTCCCATGCGTCCTCAGCACCCGCCGTTTTTCCGACGGATGTTACGACCAACAGCGCCGCAAGCAGCACTATTACCGCAAGTCCCGCGGCTATCGACCGCAGTTTCGTTTTTGTCATCAAAATACCTCCTGCTGTTACGCCATCATCCGTCCCCAACGGAATGATGGATTCCAAAATAATTCCATTATATAATAAAAGGATTATATTCCATTATAATGTTAAGATATACCACCGTCAATAGTTTTTCCGCCAATCTGCGCGAAATGGTATCGTTTCTGCGCGAAAAGCACAGGAACGGCTCGTGCCGCGGGTCGGCGGCGGAAATAAAATCGGGACAAGATTACCCTCCGTGGGCAATTCTACATTTAAAAATAAAAAAGCTCCCCTCCAAAATGGAAGGGAGCTTTTCGGAATATTTTACCGCAAAAACAAAGAACCGCTCCTCTTTCGAGAAGCGGTCATTTGGTCTGAGTGACAGGATTTGAACCTGCGGCCTCTACCACCCCAAGGTAGCGCGCTACCAATCTGCGCCACACCCAGTCGTTCAACGTGTTATATTATATCACACCAAATCCGATTTGTCAACCCCATTTTTAAATTTTTTCGAAAAAATTTTCCGAAATCTGCGCGGCGGAGTTTCTGCCCCGTGCGGAGCGTTCACCCCTGCGCAGACGCATTCGCCAAACGGCGCGGCGCAGTACCTTTTAAAACATCATACCCCCGTGATCTCTCACAGGGGTATGATGCTGGTTTGGTTGGTAATTATATGAAAAGGGTCGGTATCGAAAGTAATGCATCGGTGAGATTTTCGTTTATCTCTCATCGACAATATAGATTATAACCACTTTGTATGTTAAAATAACGTAGGTTTTGTGAAAACTGCGTGAATTTTATTGCGCATTCGTGCATTTCCGCATTTATTCGATGATTTTCTACGGCTTCTGCTCTATCCTGCTGCCGTCGTTTCCCTTGCGGATATAGATCTCCTCGGTGAAATGCTCGCGTATCTCGCGGACATGGGACACTATTCCCACCAGCCTGTTTTCGGAGGAAATTCCGTTGATGACCTCCATCGCCTGCTCGAAAGTGTTTTCGTCCAGCGCGCTGAATCCCTCGTCCACAAACAGGACGTCCGTCGCCCTGCCGCCGTTTACCTCCATCGTGTAATCCGACAGCCCTATCGCCAGCGCGAACGAAGCTAGAAAGCTCTCGCCGCCGGACAGCGTGGAAACGCTGCGCACCGTGTCGGGGCCTGCGTTGAGGTCCGCAACGTCGATATCCAGCCCCGATGTCTGGCTCGCCTTTGCGTTGCTTATGCGGCGGACAAAGCTGTACCGCCCGCCGCTCAGCCCGTTGAGCCTTACGTTCGCGCGCTTCAGCACCTCGTCGAATAGCTGCCCCTGAACATACCGTTCAAGGCTGAGCTTCGCCGCCGCGCCGGTTCCCTTGCCCGAAACCAGCGCCGCCAGTTCGCCCAGCCCCGCGTATTTCCCGCAGACATCGTCGTATTCCGCCCGCGCCGCCGCAAGCTGCTTTCCGCCCGCCGCCAGCGCCGCGCCGAGTTCCGTAAGGCTTCCCGCCGAGCGCGTGACCTCGGACAGCCTGCGGGACAATTCCCCGCTGCGCTCGGAAAGCGCGGCGATGTCCGCGCGCTGCTTCCCCGAAAGCTCCTCGGTTATCGTCGACAGCAGCTTCTCCGCCGCCGCGAGCCGCTCCGCATAGCCGTTTACCTCGTCGGTGAGCCGCGCGTATTCCTCCTCGGTCATCAATGCGCGCTCCGCCGCCGCTGTGTCGGAAAAACCGTTCTCCTCCGCCGCGCGGATGAACTCCCGCTCCGCCGCCGCGGAAGCTTCCGCCGCAGACTCGGCGTTCTCGCGGGATTTTCCGAGCGCTCCCGACGCTTCCGCAGAAGCGCTTTCCGCCTGCTTCAGCCCCTGCTCAAGAGCGGGCACCGCCGCTTCGATCTCTGCAACGCGGCTGCTCCATTTTTCGGAAAGCTTTTCCGCCGCGGATTTATCCTCGGGGACGCCCTCACCGCCGGGCATTTTCAGCGCGGAGGTGTTTTCTGCTATACGCCCCGCGCAGTCCTCAAGCTGCGCGGAAACCGCCGCGATGTTCTCCCTTGCGCGGGATATTTCCGCTTCCGCGGCGGCGAGCCGCTCGGTGTATTCCTTCGTTTTTTCGGAGATATCCGCAAGCTCCCGAGCTGTTTTTTCGGAAAGCTCCGCCGCCGCTTCCGCTTCGGAAAGAGCCTTTTCGGCAAGCTTTATCCCCGCCTTTATTTCCGCGCGCTTTTCCGCCGCGGCGCTTTCGGAAGAATACAGCGCTTCCGTTTCGGGCTCGACCCCGAAAACACGCTTGTACATTTCCGCAGCGGAATTTTCCGCGGCATTGAGCCGCTCCTGCGCCTTTGCGAGGTGCTTGTCCGCTTCCCCGCGAAGCTCCCGCAGGCGGTCTGCTTCATCCTTGAGCGCGTTTATTTCGTCCTCCGTGGGGGCATTTTCTATCGAGTGCGCGGGGGCGGGGTGCTCCGTTGAGCCGCAGACGGGGCAGGCTTCGCCCTTTCCGAGCCGCTGTGCCAGCCGCCATGCGGCATTCGCATAGAAACGCCCCTGCGCCGTATTGAATGCAAGCTCCTTTTCGTCCGAGAGCGCCGCGGCGCTTTCGTATTCCCTGCCGCGCTCCGTCAGTTCGGAATTAGCCCCCGCAAGGGCTTTCAGCGATTTTATCAGCGCCGCGCAGTCGCCGTCCGCGCGCTTGTACTCGTTCAGTTCCTTTTTGTACAGCGGGGATCTCGCCGCGGTTTCCTCTGCGGTTTTCCGCCGCTCGGATAGGGAGGTTTCCTCCTCGGCGGCGGCTTTTAGCTGCTCCTCGGTCTGCTTCAGCGTTTCTTCCGCCTTGGCGGCGGATTTTTCGTGCAGTTTAAGCTGCGCGGAAAGCTCCTCCCGCCGCGAAAACGCCCCCGCCAGCATATCCAGCGCGGGCTTCTGCGAGATCAGCAGGTCGCGCTCGGACTGCATTTCGGATATCTTTGCGGCTTCCGCGCGGGCTTTTTCGAGGGCAATTGCGGCGGACTGCGCTGCCTTTTCGGCGGCGGTGAGTTCAGCGCGTTTTTCCGCGAGCATTTTTGCGCGGTCCTTTGCCCTGTCGGAATACGGCTTGACCCGCTCCGCCTTTTCTCTCATCGCAAGGCGAAGCTTCTTCGCTTCGTTGCCCGTGCCAAGGCTGCGCAGGGAGTCAAGTTCCGCCCGCGCCTTGTCCAGCGCGTCGAAGCGGCCGTTCAGCGCCCTGCCCGCGGCTTCAGCGGAAGCCGCCTCGGCGGAGGATACGCGCAGTTCCTGCTCCCGCTTTTCCGCCTGCGCCAGTTCCTCCGAGGTGCTCTCCCCAAGCTTCGAAACCGCGCCGCATAGCTCCCCGCAGCGGGAAAGATCATCAAACAGCCCGTCGTCCTCGTCGGGGAGATATCGGCGCATTCCCGCCGAAACCGCGCGGTATTTCGCTTCGGCTTCGGTGCGGGCGGTCCTGCCCGCGTCGGCGCGCTCTTTCAGTTTATTTTCGAACTGCTCGTAGAGATACGTCCCGAAAACGCGCCGCAGCACCTTTTCGCGGTCGCCGCTCTTCATGTTGAGGAACTCCGAAAACTCCCCCTGCGCCAGCATGGATATGCGGCAGAATGCGTCCGCGTCGAACCCCAGCAGCCGCGTTATTTCGTCCGTTACGGCGGTCTTTCCCTCGACGTACTTGTCCTCCCATGTAAGGCGGCAGTCGTCCTTTTTGGCGGCTTTTCCGTCCGCCCTTACCGCCCTGTGGACGAGATAGTCCGTTCCGTTTACGCTGAAATAAAGCTCCGCGAAGCTCTCCTCCTTTTTGGAAAGCTCCTGATTTCGGAGGGTGCTTTCGCTGCGGAGCGCTCCGCTCGCCTTGCCGTAGAGCGCGTAGATTATCCCGTCGAATATCGAGGTCTTTCCCGCGCCGGTGTCGCCGGTGATGAGGAATGTCCTGCCAAGATAGCGGGTCAGATCCACCGACTGCTCCGTGCGGTAGGGGGAAAATCCTTTGAGCGTGAGTTTTTTCAGTATCATTCCGTATCCTCCCCGCGGCGGCATTCTTCAAAGATATCCTCCGCTGTTTTCAGCAATTCCGCGCCGATTTCCCTGCCGCACATCTCCTTATAAAATCCCGAAAGCAGTTCCCCGAAAGAAAGCTCCGCGCTCTCTGCCGTGGGGATATCTCCCTCCGCCTGCGCCCCCGCGAGTTTATAGCTTATCGAAACGTAGTTCGGGAATTTCCGCCCGATGCGCTCCGCGTTGCTGCCGAAGCTGTCGTTTTCGGTGATGGTGACGTAAACGTAATCCTCCGAAGCGGGGTATTTATCCGAGAGGATATTTTCAAGGCTGTCGGTTATCAGCCGCACCTCATGCAGCGGCTTCAGCGGGAAATGCTCCACGGAAACCGCGCCGTCCTCCGCGATATCAATAACGTCGAGGTATTTCTGCGCGCCGCGCTGCGCCTCGCTCTGCGAATAGCACAGCGGCGAGCCGCAGTAGCGGACATTCTCCGCCGCATTGCGCGGGGTGTGGAAATGTCCCAGCGCCGTATACGCAAACCCCTCGAAAACCGACGGGTCGACGAGGTCGAGGGTGCCCACCGCGTCCGCTCCGAAATTACCCACCGCAAGGTGCGCCGCGAGGACGCAGGGGCGCCCCCCTCGCGGCAGCCCCGAATGCGCCAGCACGGCACGCACGGCGTCCGTGGCGGTTTCTATGTTTTCATCGGGGAAGCAGCTTTTCACCTGCTCCTTTGAAACATACGGCATAAGCGCGATATCCACGCCGCCGCACTGCGCGGTGTATATCCCGCTGTCCGCGGTGAACGGGCGGGAAATATGCACGCCGCCCCGCAGGAAAATCTCCCTGCCGTAGGAAATGCGGCGGTCGTTGTCGTGGTTTCCGCTGATGATGTAAAGCGGCAGGGAAAGCTCCGCCGCGCGGGAAATTATCTCATCGAAAACCGCCACAGCTTCGGCGGAGGGCGCGCTGCGGTCGTATATATCCCCCGCGATTATCAATCCGTCGGGGCGGTATTTTTCGTATGCCGTGCCGAGCACTTGCCCGAGCATTACCTCGCGGATGTCGTCGGCAAGGCTGCGGTTTCCCGGGCGCTTTCCGATATGAAGGTCGCCTGTATGAAATAATCTCATGGTACGCTCCTTATGATTTTATTTTCCATTATAGCATACTTTCGCCTGCTTATATGTATCGTTTGTGACACAGAAATCCCCGCCGCTGCGGGCGGGGATGAAAAATTTCTTACTGCGCGCTGACCGCGTTTTTCTCGAGGAACTTCACGAAATCCCCCTGAGGAAGCGGCTTGGAGTACAGAAAGCCCTGCAGGAAATCGCAGCCCATGCTGCTTAGCAGCTCCGCCATTTTGGCGGTTTCGACGCCCTCAACAACTATCTCCTTGTTGAGCGAATGCAGCATGCTTACCATATGGCGGAGTATCGTCATGGCGTCGTCGTCATCCATGGCGGGCCAGAGAATGCTCTTGTCTATCTTGACTATCTTCATCGGCAGGGAGATAAGGTAATTCGCGGTGGAAAATCCCGTGCCGTAGTCGTCCATGGAGAAGCTGGAGCCTATGTTTATCAGCGCCGACATATTCTTGTGCAGCACTTCCTCGTTTACCGTATGTGCGGTTTCGGTTATCTCGAAGTTGATACGCTCGGCGGCGATGCCGTATTCGTTCATAACATCCATCAGCTTCTGTGCGAGGTTTTCCTGCATACACTGCACGGCGGAAAGGTTGACCTCGATGTAGTCTATGCCGAGCTTATCCGCTTCTCCGTTTGCCATGAAGCTGCAGACCGTTCTGAAAACCATATCGCCGATCTCGATTATCATTCCGTTTTTCTCCGCGATGGGGATAAATTCATCCGGGCTGATGAAGCCGAGTTCATCGTCCTTCAGGCGGATGAGCGCCTCCGCCGAGCGGAAGCTGCCGTTCTTAACGGAATATATCGGCTGATAATACACGTCGAAGCCGTCGAGCCGCATTGCCCTGCGCATGGCGTGTATCACCTTGGTTTCGCGGCGCTTTTCGTTCAGCGCTTCTGCGGTGACGTTTACGATGTTCTTTTCGCGGGTGCGTGCCATCTCGCGCACGGAATATTCCAGCGCGTCGCGGATGTCGTCCTCCTGCACCTCAAACTCGGGGTAATTCAGCGTGCAGATGTAGGGGGTTATCTGCACCTCGATACCGCGCTCGCACACGGGCTTTTTAAAGAAATCCCGTATATCCTCCACGACAGTATCCGCCGAACGGCGTTCCTTTCCGTCGAGGATAAGTCCGAAGCGGTTGTCCTCAAGATGGTACACGGACTTTTTCCCGTATTTTTCGCACAGGAACTGCGCCGTATTCCCGATAAGCTCCGAATACGCCTCGCCGCCGATAAGGCGGTTCATGTACTGGAATTCGTCCACGGTGAATGCAACGATGGTGAACGGCTGTTTCCTGTCGATGTGCCTGCCGGCGGTTTCATAGAACGCGCGGCGGTTGAAGCACATGGTTTCCTTATCGAAATAATCGTCGGGATTTTGCAGGGAGATATACACCAGCATGAGATACAGCGCGATAACGAAGTTCTGTATAAGAAGCTCCCGGTTCATCGACTGTACAAGTATCGCGCCGACTATCGCCACCACAAAAACCACTATAAGCGCCGACTGGAACATTGATATATTCTTCTTGTATTTCATGAAGAAAGCGCCGACGCAGCTGAGCATAAACACGCTCGTGATATAAAGCACCGGAAACAGCGATCCGTGGCTGTACTGCCCTCCGTCGAAGTTTATTATCCACCCCGTAAACGGCGTCGTAAGAAGCAGCAGCGTATCCGCGCATATTATCCCGAACACCATGTAATTCACCCATTTAGGGAAATTCTTCGGATGGGTCAGCCCGCAGACATAAACAAGGAACGCCACCGACGCCATGTTGTACGACCACAGGTACACGATATTTATGACATAGTTCAGCCAGATCGGCACAAGGTCGGGCTGCATAATAGTATAAGAGGAAATAAGGTCAAACACCGATGCCAGCGTTGCGCAGAGAAGCATAACGAAATAAATGCGCGTATTAGTGCATGGGTAGTTTCTCCGCGCGGCAAAAATAACTATCAGCAGCAGGTCTATCGCGACGGCCGCCATGTTGAATTCAGTTATGTAATTCATAGTATGCCTTCTTTGTCGTTTGGTTTTTTCTTCTATATACTAAGTATAACACATACGATTTTAAAAATCAAGCAGTTTGAGCTGTTTCCGCCTAAAACAGGTCAATTATTTACATCTTCTCTTTTTTTCGGGCAGGAACACCACGCACACCGCCGCCGCAGCTGCGATAAGAAGCAGCACGGGGCGCTGCCACCCCTCGGAAAAATGAGCCAAAATCGCCGCGAAACGTTCAGTATCCCAGAACAGCGCTATCCCCACCCCGACGGCAAACACCGCCGAAACCAGCACCGCCCCGGCGGCGCAGTCCTTGCTGTGCTTGGTAAGCTCGTTTTTTTCCGGGGAAGCCTTGTCCGCCAGCCGCTCCAGCGCGGTGTTGAACATCTCCGCGGACATCACCGCCGCAAACGTAAGCAGCAGCACCGCCCATTCCCCGCGGGAAAGCTCGTAAAACCTCGCCGCGAAGTACACGACGAACGCCGCCGCGCACAGATGGAACCGAAAATTCCGCTCCGTCGCCGCCGCATGGGCTATCCCCCGCGCCGCGAAAACGAAGCCTTTAAGGAACTTTTTCATATCAGCTTTCGCGGGTGATGCCGAGCTTTTCGAGGACTTTCTCCTGCTTGCCGAACATCACGCGCTCCTCTTCCTCGCTGTTTACATGGTCGTAGCCCAGCAGATGGAACATCGAATGCATCAGCAGAAATGCGAACTCGCGGCGGAAGCTGTGTCCGTATTCCTCCGCCTGCTCCTTTGCGCGCTCCATCGAAATTACGATATCCCCGAGGATTATCGCGTTCGTTTCGGGATCGGTGTCGAAGCCGTTTTCGTCCCCCATCGGGAAAGAAAGCACGTCCGTTGCGCGGTCTATGCCGCGGTGCTCGTTGTTCATCACGCGGATGTTTTCGTTGTCGGTGAGGGTTACGGAAAGCTCCGCGTCGTCGTCTATCCCCTCTTCCTCAAGGGCGCCCATGGCGCACATTTCTATAAGCTTTTCGGTATCCTCGGGCAGGGGCACCTTGTCCTGCTCGTTGCTTAAATAAATGTATATTTTCATCTTGATCTCCTCCCGTCGCCGAATTTCTTCTGCGCTTCGGCATGATAATCGTCGTATGCCTTTACGATGTCCTGCACCAGCTTATGGCGGACAACGTCCTTTTCCGTGAACCTGTTCTGTCCGATATCCTCGACGTTTTTCAGCACCCGCAGCGCTTCGATAAGCCCTGATTTCGTCGAATCCGGCAGGTCTATCTGCGTTATGTCGCCCGTGATGACCATTTTGCTGTTGAAGCCCAGTCGGGTGAGGAACATCTTCATCTGCTCGCGGGTGGTGTTCTGCGCTTCGTCGAGGATGATGAAGCTGTCGTCCAGCGTGCGTCCTCTCATATATGCCAGCGGAGCGACCTCTATCGCGCCCTTTTCCTGGAGCCGCGCGAAAGCCTCCTGCCCGAACATATCGAAAAGCGCGTCGTAAAGCGGGCGGAGGTAGGGGTCTACCTTGTTCTGAAGATCCCCGGGGAGAAATCCGAGCTTCTCCCCCGCTTCCACAGCAGGGCGCGTGAGGATTATCCGCTGAACGCTGTGCTGCTTGAACGCCGTCACCGCCAGCGCCACGGCGAGGTAGGTCTTACCCGTGCCAGCAGGGCCGACGCCGAATGTTATCGTGTTATTGCGTATCATGTCGCAGTATTTTTTCTGCCCGACCGTCTTGGGCTTGATGGGCTTGCCCGCGTAGCTGACGCACACGCAGTCCCCCGACATCTTTTCCATCTCCCCCTCGCTGCCCTCGTTTACGAGGGAGATAGCGTAGCGGACGTTCTGGTCGGTTATCGCTTCGCCCCGCGCGAACATCGCGCAGAGGGTGTGCATGGCGGTTTCCGCGCGGGTAACGCCGGGCTCTTCGCCGCTGATCTTCACGTCGCTTCCGCGGCTGAATATCGTAACGCCGAAGGCTTTCTGTATCAGATTTACGTTGCTGTCGAAATTGCCGAACACAGCGCGGAGCTGCTCGGTGCTGTCCATGTTTATCGTTGTTTCTGCCATTGCTTCTCCTTAAAATCCCCTGTTCTTCAGCTCCGAAACAAGTCCCACATAAAATTCGCGGACATCGAAGCCCTTTATATCCTCGCGGTTGAGGTCGATAACGTCCGCGTGGGTTATCCCGCGCTTTCCCGCGGGGTACAGCGGCGTGAATTTCTCGCCCCATTCCGCAGCGGTCAGCGCCACAAGTCCATCGTTATCCCCGTCGAATTTCTTCACCACGGGGTAGGAAACATTCAGCGGGAAACGCCCACTGCGCGCCCGCGCCGCTTTGGAACCCACGCTCTGATACATGACCCCCTCCGCGTTCGGAACTTCCTCGTTGAACTGCGTGCAGAAGCTGTTCGTGAGGTCTTTAACCGCCGACATAAAATCGGGGTTCGGGTCGCCGAGTCTGCGGAACGCCGCGTTGTAGGTCTTTTCTATGGTGGAAACCAGCTTGTCAGGCGCCTTGCCGAGCAGGTACTCCGCAAAAAGGCAGCCCCTGTGCGGCGTGTTTATCGTGGTGAGCGACGCGACGTATTCCGCGCAGCCGAGCCTGCTTATCGCGTAGCGGG
The DNA here is from genome assembly GCA_963641955.1 of Escherichia coli. Lineage (GTDB taxonomy): Bacteria > Bacillota > Clostridia > Oscillospirales > Ruminococcaceae > CAG-115. The sequence continues at coordinate 7,932 of CAVIFG010000003.1, read as the reverse complement.
CGTCCAGGCCGCCCTTTGAATGCGCGATGATATTCACCTTGCCGCAGCCCGTTTTTTCAACTATACTGCGTATCTTTTCCGCAAGCTCCTCCGCGCTGTCCTTTACGGCGAGAGCGCTCTGCTGCTCTCCGTAATATATGACCGCGCCGTTTTTCTCAAGCTCCGCGGGTATTCTTCCCCAGTAATTCAGCACCCTGCTGTCGCGGAAGAATACTCCGTGCACCAGCAGCAGCGGGTATTTCGTTGCGCAGACCTTATCCGCCGCGCGGGCTTCGTCGATACGCGCCTTTTCGCATTCAAAGCGGCATTCCCTCCGCACCTTGACGTAAATTATCATCAGCATCACGAGGTTCGCGACAGGCACCCATCCGAGGACTATCCCCAGCACCCTGTACCGCACCCCGAGCTGCACCGAGGTCGCATACACGCGTATTATCCCGTTCCAGAACATCACCGCTTCGCACAGCGCTAGGATAACGCAGTAGACCACGAACCGCGGTATATCCGGCTCCGCGGCGGTGACAAGCTCGGTTATCGCCGCCGCCAGCACCCCCGCCGAAGCAATGCAGGAAACGAAGAACGTCAGCAGAAGCTCCGCGCCGTCCCCCAGCACCCTCAGCCGTATCGAGGGATATTTCCGCACCGTCGGGAAAACGTTGTACGCCGCGAAATACAGCCCCGCAATAAGCCCTATCGCCAGCCTGCCGCCAAAGCCCATCTCCCGCACAAAAAACGGCAGGTTCGCCACGGCAGAGATGAGCGTTATATTTATTATCCGAAGAAAAACGTTCATATTTCCTCCCGAAAATCGAATATATAAATTACCAATATTCCATAAAAATTTGGAATCTGCTCGCGCAGCGAGCCTTTTAAATCTGTTTTTTGCCACGGGTCCCCCGCGGCAAAAAACACTTCTATCCGCACAAGTGTGTTAGCGACAGCTTCGCTTTACGCTTAATTGTCGGCTTTGCCGACAATGAGTGCGCGCAGTGTGCCTTTTGTTTTGCAAAAGGCGTAAGGCGTGGCAATGCCACGCCAGTAGATTGCAACCTGTCGGAAAAGTCGTAAGACTTTTTCGACAGACTGGAGGGCGTACCGAAAGGTGCGCCCTTTTCCTTACCACAGCGCCCCGGACGCAGATATCCCCCTTTGCCGAAAAAAACTCTTGTATATTGGCGCAAAATGTGGTACAATGTATAAGTAAGCCTGTAATTACGAGGGTTAATTACGGAAAAATATCATCGAGGAGTAATATTATGTCAAAAAATTACGGATCATACGAAAGCCCTTTCTGCACCCGCTACGCAAGCAAGGAGATGCAGTACATCTTCTCCGCAGATAAGAAGTTCACCACATGGAGAAAGCTCTGGGTGGCTCTTGCCCGCGGCGAAATGAAGCTCGGGCTGCCCATAACACAGGAGCAGGTCGACGAGCTCGAAGCTAACATAAACAACGTAAATTACGAAGTTGCCGAAGCCCGCGAAAAGGAAGTCCGCCACGACGTAATGTCCCACGTTTACGCCTATGGCCAGCAGTGCCCCAAGGCTGCGGGAATAATCCACCTCGGCGCAACATCCTGCTACGTCGGCGACAACACCGATATCATCATCATGCGCGACGCGCTCATGCTTGTAAAGAAGAAGCTCGTGAACGTCCTCGCGAACCTCGCGAAGTTCGCGGATGAATACAAGAATATGCCCTGCCTTGCATACACCCACCTCCAGCCCGCACAGCCCACCACCGTCGGCAAGCGCGCTACCCTGTGGATGAACGAGCTGCTGATGGATCTCGAGGAAGTCGAGTACCGCATCGCGAACCTCAAGCTTCTCGGACAGAAGGGCACAACCGGCACGCAGGCTTCCTTTGTGGAGCTTTTCGGCGGCGATTCCGCGAAGATAAAGGCTCTCGAGAAGTCCATCGCGGAGGAAATGGGCTTTACCGCGTGCGTTCCCGTAAGCGGTCAGACCTACTCCCGCAAGATAGACAGCCAGGTGCTCTCCACCCTCGGCGGGATTGCACAGAGCTGCTCCAAGTTTTCCAACGACCTGCGCCTGCTCCAGAATTTCGAGGAGATGGAAGAGCCGTTCGAGAAGAACCAGATAGGCTCCTCCGCAATGCCCTACAAGCGCAACCCCATGCGCAGCGAGCGTATCACATCCCTCGCAAGATACGTTATGATAGACACCCTTAACCCCGCGTTCACCGCAGGTACGCAGTGGTTCGAGAGAACCCTCGACGACAGCGCGAACAAGCGCATTTCCGTTGCGGAGGGCTTCCTCGGCGTGGACGCGATACTTAACATTATGATAAACATTACCGACGGCATTCAGGTTTACCCCGAGATGATAAGACAGCGCCTGATGAAGAAGCTGCCCTTCATGGCTACCGAAAACATCATGATGAGAGCCGTAGAAAACGGCGGCAACCGTCAGGAGCTGCACGAGCTGCTCCGCACACATTCCCACGCTGCGGCAAAGCAGGTTAAGATGGGCGGCGAAAACGACCTTGTGGACCGCATCGCGGCGGACCCCGCTTTCAAGATAACCAAGGCGGAGATCGAGGCTGTTCTTGTTCCCGAAAACTACGTCGGCAGAGCGCCCGAGCAGACCGAGGAATTCCTTGCGGAGTTCATCAAGCCTGTTCTCGAAGCGAACAAGGATATGCTCGGCGAGCACGTTGAGCTCAGCGTTTAATTCACGGCAAAGGGGATAACCTGCATTGAAAAAATGGACGGCGGCTCCCGCTCCGATGGGCGGGAGTGAGATAATCGGAGGTTTCGGGGAGTTTCTCGGGGGACTTCTGCTGCGCAGGGGCGTCTGCACGATGGAAGCTGCGAAGCAGTTTTTCGCCTGCGACAGCCTTTCCGACCCATATCAGCTGAAGGATATGGACAAGGCGGCGGAGATCATCAGAAACGCCCTCGACGAGGATAAGAAAATAACCGTTTTCGGCGATTACGACTGCGACGGCGTTACATCCACCGTTATGCTTTACAGCTATCTCGAAGCGATGGGCGCGGACGTTGATTTCTACATTCCCGACCGCTCCGAGGGCTACGGCATGAATATCCCCGCGCTTACGAAAATACTGAACGGCGGCACGCAGCTTGTGATAACCGTCGACAACGGCATAAGCGCCGCGGCGGAGGCGGATTTTATCCGCGAGCACGGCGCAGAGCTGGTGATAACCGACCACCATCAGCCCCCGGAGGTGCTGCCGGTATGCGGCGCCTGCGTCGACCCGCACAGGGCTGACGATATGTCGGAATTTAAGGATCTCTGCGGCGCGGGAGTTGTGCTGAAGCTTCTCTGCGCGCTGGAGGACGACGAGAATTTCGTTATGGAGCAGTACGCAGACCTCGCCGCCGTGGGAACGGTGGGCGATGTTATGCCGCTGCGGGGCGAAAACAGGTACATAGTCCGCAGGGGACTTGAAAGCATACGCCAGTGCCAGAATTTGGGGCTGGAGCGGCTCATACGCTCGGCGGGGATAACCCCCGAGAGCATGACTGCAACGGGGCTTGCGTATTCCGTCTGCCCGAGGATAAACGCCGCGGGGCGTATGTCCGGCGCGGACAAGGCGGCAATGCTGCTCCTTGCGGACAGCGCAGAGAACGCCTCGCGGCTTGCGGAGGAGCTTGCGCAGCTCAACGACGAGCGCAAAAAGGCGGAGCAGGCCATCATGGAGGATATCTCCGCGCAGCTTTCGAACGACCCGTCGATACTCCGTCAGCGCGTTATCATCGCGGCTGGGGAGGGCTGGAACCACGGCGTTATCGGCATCGCGGGGGCAAGGCTGATGGAGAAATACGGCAAGCCCACGATAGTTATCGCTGTCGAAAACGGCGAAGCCCGCGGCTCCGTAAGAAGCTTCGACGGATTTTCCGTGCACAGGATGCTTTCGGAATGCTCGGACGTGCTCACGAAATTCGGCGGACATCCCAAGGCGGGGGGATTTTCGCTCCCCGCGGAAAAGGTCGGGGAGTTCACGCAGAGGATATACGCCTACGCGAGGGAAAACTACCCGAAAATGCCCGTGCAGGAGATCTGCGCGGATATGGAGGCTACCTGCCGCGACCTTACGGAGGAAAACGTTGAGCTTCTCGGGCGGCTGGAGCCGTTCGGCGAGGGCAACAGACAGCCGCTTTTCCTGCTGAAAGGCTGCACCGTACGCTCCAAGCGCGCGCTCAAAAACGGGCTGTATACTTCATTTGAAGCGGAGAGCGGCGGCGCGGTGCTGAAAGCGCTGTCGTTCAAAATTCCGTTCGATAAATTTTACCCGCAGATCGGACAAAAGATAGATATGATAGCGACTGCGGAGATAAACGAATATAATGGAAAGCGGAGCGTAAACCTGAAAGTGCTCGAGGTGCGCCCGTCGGATTTTGCGGAGGACAGATTCTTCGCGGCGCAGCGCGTCTACGAGGAGATATCCCGCGGGGAGGGCTGCGACGGCAGGCTTGCCCCCCGCGTTATCCCGCAGGACAGGACGGCGCTTATGGGCATATACGATATCGTCAGGAAAAACGGCGGGATGTCTGCGGAGAACATCGCGGTGTACCTCGGCGGGGTGAATTACTGTATGCTGAGGATAACGCTGGACGCATTCGCGCAGGCGGGCATGATTCAGCTTGCCCCCAACGCGGAGCAGGCGATGATAGTCCCCGTGAAAACCAAGGTAGACCTGTTTTCGTCGGGACTGCTCGCGGAGCTTAAACAGCAGTTCGCCGCAAAATGACCCTGCGGTAATTATTCTGGAAGGACGGCACGGCTATGGGAATTTCCACTATCGAAGAGCTTATCGAAAAAATAAATGCAAGCGACAAGCACGCGCAGTATGACACGGATAAAATAATGCGCGCATACGAGCTGGCGGACAAGGCTCACGAGGGGCAGATGCGCTCCTCCGGCGAGAAATACATCACGCACCCGCTGTCCGTCGCGGCTATCCTGCTGGATTACTGCATGGATACCGACACGCTCTGCGCGGCGCTGCTGCATGATGTGGTGGAGGATACCCCTGTCACGCTGGAGGAGGTCCGCAAGAAATTCGGCGACGACGTTGCGCTGATGGTGGACGGCGTTACCAAGATAGGCCTTGTCCCCCTTGTTTCCAAGGAGGAGCAGCAGGCGGAGAACATCCGAAAGATACTCATGGCGATGTCCAAGGACATCCGCGTTATCATCATAAAGCTTGCGGACAGGCTGCACAATATGCGCACGCTGTACGCCCGCCCGCCGCACAAGCAGCTCAAGACCTCGCTCGAAACTATGAATTTCTACGCGCCCATCGCGCACCGATTAGGTATGAGCGACGTCAAGGAGGAGATGGAGGACATCGCCATCCATTACCTCGACCCCTACGGCTGCAAGGAGATAGAGCGCCTGCTCGACCTGCACAAAGAGGAGCGCGACACTTTCATCGACACCATCAAGGCGCGCATACGCGAGCGCATAAGCGACATCAAGCCCGAGCCGATAATCGAGGGCAGAGTTAAGTCCATCTACAGCATCTACAAGAAGATGTATGTAAAGAACAAGCGCTTTTCGGAAATATACGATATCTACGCGGTGCGGGTCATCGTGCAGTCTGTGATAGAGTGCTACAACGTCCTCGGCGTTATCCACGATATGTTCAGACCCATGCCGTACCGTTTCAAGGACTACATCGCGACCCCGAAGCCGAACAGGTATCAGTCCCTGCACACCACCGTTATCGGCAGGGAGGGTATTCCGTTCGAGGTGCAGATACGCACCGTCGAGATGCACAACACAGCACAGTACGGTATCGCGGCGCACTGGAAATACAAGGCGGGGCTGAATGGCTCCGTCGCCGGGGAGAAGCGCTTCGACTGGGTGCGCCAGCTCCTCGAGCGGCAGCAGGAGGCGGACGATGTCGAGCAGATAGCCGACGCGATAAAGACCGACCTTGCCCCGGACGAGGTGTTTGTGTTCTCGCCGAAGGGCGACGTATTCTCGCTTCCGATAGGGTCTACCGTTATCGACTTCGCGTATGCCATCCACACGCAGGTGGGCAACAAAATGACGGGCGCAAAGGTCGGCGGCAGGATGGTCAGCTTCGATTATCAGGTCAAGACCGGCGATATCATCGAGATACTCACCAGCGGTTCGCCGAATTACGGCCCGAACAGAAACTGGCTTGAAATAGCCAAGACCACCGAAGCAAAGGGCAAGATACGTTCGTGGTTCAAGAAAGAGCGCCGCGAGGAAAACATCGAGCGCGGCAAGGAGGAGCTAGAGCGCGAATTCAAGCGCAACGGCATCCCCGTCGAGCCGGAATTGCTTAAAGAAGCCGCGCAGCGCCAGCGCCTTGGCAGCGTAGACGACCTCTACGCCGCGATAGGCTACGAGGGCGTGTCGCTTTCGAAGATAATAACGCGCATAAAGGAGGGCTACGCCCGCCAGCAGAAAGAGCAGCAGGCGGCGCAGGCTCCGCAGAAATCCAACGAGGAAAACATCGAAGAAACCAACGCGCGCTCCCGCCGCAAGGGCATAATCATCGAGGGCGTGGACAACTGCCTTGTTAAATTCGCACAGTGCTGCAACCCGCTCCCCGGCGACCCGATAATCGGCTTTGTAACGAGGGGCTTCGGCGTTTCGATACACAAGCAGGACTGCGTGAACGTCATCAACAACATGGAAAATCCCGAGAACAAGGACCGCTGGATAAAGGCAAGCTGGGCTGGCGTGGACGACAGCACATACCGCGCCACCATCGACCTCATAACCGAGCAGAAGTCCTCCGTCATCGCGGATATCACCGCAGCCATTGCGGCGAACCACATCCCCATGCACGAGATGAATATGCACAGGCTAAAGAACGGTAACAACAATCTTCTTATAACCATAGAGATAGCGGGCGTGGAGCAGCTTACGAACGTAATGTCGCGGCTGCAGAAGATATCCGGCGTTATCTCGGTGGACAGAACAGGCAAGCAGTGATTTTGGATATACTGAACTATTTTCGCAGCCTCACCACAGAGCAGCTTTTCGTTGCTGCGGCGGGGCTGCTGCTCGTTGCGGCGGGATTTTTCCTGCTGAGAAACACGCGGCGGGCGGCGAACGCGCGGCTGCGCAGAAAGGTGCGGCGGGGCGGTTTTATCTCCAGCACGGACTTTGAAAAGAACTGGATAATCAGCGGCGGGGAAACTCCCGTCGGGTACAAATACGCGGATTTCCCCGGGTGCTATGTTATCATGATATTCGCTTCGCCCGTGCGGGGAAAGCGGTTTTATAACTACGAAAATATTTACATCGGTCAGTCGGTGAACGTCTGCCAGCGGGTGCATAATCACTTCAACGGCAAGGGCAAGGGGGATATCTACGCGGATATAAAGTACGGAAAGTACGCGTATGTGCGCATCGTCCCCGTGAAAGCGAAGCGGCTCAACGACATGGAAACCGCGCTGATAGACGCTTTCAGCGCCACGGACAGCTATAACAAAACAAAGGGCGGCGCGAAAGTCACCCGCGTAAAATAACGGAGGAAAACATGAAAGACGTATATATGCTCCCGCTGGGGGAGCTTGGGGCGAATTGCTATATAATCCCCACGGCGGACAAAAAGGCGGTGGTGATAGACCCCGCTTCCGCAACGGAAGTGCTGATGTTTTTGCAGAGCAACGATCTCACCCTCGGTTCGATAATCATAACCCACGGGCATTTCGACCACTTCGCGGGGGTGTACGAGCTGAAAAAGCAGACCGGCGCGGAGGTGATAGCCCCCGCCATGGACGCGCAGATGCTCACAAATTCTACAAAATGCTGGGCGGATTTCATGCCGCATACGGAGTTCCACCCGATAATCCCCGACAGGACATTTTCGGAGAACGAGGAATTCACCGCCAGCGGCGTGGAATTCAGGACAATGGCAGCCCCGGGGCATACGATAGGAAGCTGCCTGCTGTTCTGC
>CAVIFG010000002.1:0-28317 GCA_963641955.1 Escherichia coli | reverse complement strand
TCCTCGAGCTCCTTTTCCCCTCTCCCCTTTCCCCCCTTGTCAATTTTTCTTGCGCTTGAAAGTTATGGGTTTATCTCGCTCCGCGACTTTGGTGTAATGCTTAGCGTAGGCTCCGGTTTGTGGCTGCAACGTAATATGTACCGGCGACGGAAAGGCACTCGTGGGAGAGCGCGACGCATCGCTTTGCTTCGCTCGCTGGGCGGGGGTGGGTGCTATTTTTCTGATTTTACATCAATGTTAAATGTTTTACATAGATTTTACATTAATGCTCTTTTTGGCTTAACAACCTTATCGTATAATAAGGCCGTACCTGAGATACGAATGAAATAATAAGGAGAAAAACAACTATGAAAGCAACAAAGGTAATTTCTATACTTACAACGGCGGCAATGCTCGTTGCATTTGCGGGCTGCTCCAACAGCACGACTTCTTCCTCTGAAAATACACAGGGCACTTCTTCCGAGAGCGCGCCTGCACAGAACGACGCAGACAGCGTCGCAGATAACTCCGCGGACAGCGCAGCTTCCGACGACAACACAGCGGCGCTCACCGATGACATCACCGTAATTTCCCGCGAGGAGGGTTCCGGTACAAGAGGCGCATTCGTTGAGCTTATGGGCATTCTTCAGAAGAACGCCGACGGCAACGAAGAGGACATGACCACCGAGGACGCGGAGATAACACAGTCCACCTCCGTTGTGCTCCAGTCCGTTGCAGACAACAAGGACGCCATCGGATACATCTCCCTCGGTTCTCTTAACGACTCTGTAAAGGCGATAAAGGTCGACGGCGTTGAGGCAAGCGTTGACGATATCCTGAACGGCAGCTACGCGGTTGCACGTCCTTTCGTGGTATGCTATAAAGAGGGCGAGCTGAACGAGCTTGCGGCTGACTTCATGACCTTTATCATGAGCGACCAGGGTCAGGCGATAATTTCCGAGAACGGCTACATCTCCGTAGGCAGCGAGGGCGAATACACCGGCTCCAACATGAAAGGAAATCTTACGCTTTCCGGTTCCACCAGCGTATCTCCTGTAATGGAGAAGATCGCCGACGCATACAAGGCGATAAACCCCGACACCGTTATCGCGGTACAGCAGACAGGTTCCGGCGCGGGCATCACAGCGGCTTCCGAGGGTGCGTGCGACCTTGGCATGAGCTCCAGAGCGCTCAAGGACACTGAGCTTGAAAAGGGTCTTATCGCAAAGACCATCGCAAACGACGGCATCGCAGTCATTGTAAACCTTGAAAATCCTGTTGAGGGTCTGACCTCCGAGCAGATAAAGAACATCTACACGGGCGAGATCACCAACTGGGCTGAGCTTGGCTGATAAATGTTTCCTTCCCTTTCCGCGCCGCGAAAGCGGCACGGAGGTTTTCTCCCAGAATGGCACCGGGCAGAGTTTCGGTGCTGTTTTTTTAGGAATTTGAATGTTAAATTTAAAGGTGATTTTCTATGACAGCTAATACTGCGGCGCAAAAGCCCCGCATGACAAAGCAGCGCTTCACGGATATATTCATGAGGGTGGTATTCACGCTCTGCGCCTGCGTTTCCATCATTGCGGTGGTATTCATCTGCATTTACATATTCGCGGGAGGATTTCCCGCGATACGGGAGATAGGCATATTCGACTTTATCTTCGGCACGAAATGGAAGCCATCCAGCGGATATTTCGGAATATTCCCGATGATAATCGGCAGTATCACCGTAACCGGCATTGCGATACTTGTCGGCGTTCCGATAGGCATACTTTGCTCGGTGTTCATGGCGTACTACTGCCCCGCGTGGCTTTACCGCTTTATAAAGCCTGCGGTAAATCTTCTTGCGGGCATTCCGTCGATAGTATACGGTTATTTCGGGCTGATGGCGGTGGTTCCGATGATGAAGGACATCTTCGGCGGCTCAGGCAAGAGCATACTCACCGCGGGAATACTTCTCGGAGTTATGATACTGCCGACGATAATCGGCGTGTCCGAAACTTCGCTGCGCGCCGTTCCGAAGTCATATTACGAAGGCTCGCTGGCGCTGGGGGCAACGCATGAAAGAAGCGTGTTCTTCGCGTCGCTTCCCGCCGCAAAATCGGGAATACTGGCGGGGATAATCCTCGGCGTCGGCCGCGCGGTGGGCGAAACCATGGCGGTGGCGATGATCGCGGGCAATCAGGCAAGGCTCCCCGAGAGCGTTACCGACGGAATAAGAACGCTCACGTCGAACATCGTTATCGAGATGGGCTATGCCGCGGAGGGAATACACCGCGATTCGCTCATAGCAACGGCGGCGGTGCTGTTCGTGTTCATTCTTATAATCAACCTCTGCTTCTCTGTTCTGAAGCGCAGAAAGGACTGAAACCATGATGAGTGAAACTGCCGAAAAGGTGATCACCGCGAAACCCGCCCCCGAGAAATACATAAACAAGGTAACGCTGAAGCAGAAGCTGCTGCGTTACAAGCGCAGCCCCATGTCCCTTGTGCTGATGATACTGGTAATGCTGTCCGCGCTGTTTGCGGTGGGAATATTGCTGTATCTTATCGGATTCATACTTGTAAAGGGCATACCGAATCTGTCGTGGGAGCAGTTCGAGTGGACATACACCGCGGACAACGTATCCATGACCCCCGCGATAATCAACACAGTCATAATGATATTCCTTACGCTGCTGCTTGCGGTGCCGATAGGCATATTCTCAGCGATATACCTCGTTGAATATGCCAAGCGCGGCAGCAAGATAGTAAAGCTTATAAGAATAACCACCGAAACCCTTTCGGGCATTCCGTCGATAGTATACGGTCTGTTCGGATTTCTGATGTTCGTTATCGGCTTCGGCTGGAGCTACTCGCTGATCTCCGGCGTTATCACGCTTGCGATAATGGTACTCCCGACGGTGATAAGAACCACCGAGGAAGCCCTGCTTGCCGTCCCCGACAGCTACCGCGAGGGCAGCTTCGGGCTGGGCGCTTCCAAGACGAGAACGGTGTTCAGGGTAATTCTCCCCTCCGCGATACCGGGAATTATGTCGGGCATAGTGCTTTCGATAGGACGAATCGTCGGCGAAAGCGCGGCGCTTATCTTCACCGCGGGCACCTACGCCGCGGTACCCTCCGCAGACAACTTCCTGTTCTCCTCCACGAGAACGCTGGCGGTGCATATGTACGCGCTTTACAGCGAGGGACTTTACACCAAGCAGGCATATGCTACTGCTGTTGTACTGCTGGTTCTGACCGCTGCGATCAACCTGCTGTCGTCGTTCATCGAGAGAAAGATAGCTAAAAACCATAGCTGAAAGGACATATCATGAAGTTTGATATAAAAAATGCCGATCTGTACTATAATGATTTTCACGCGCTGAAGGACATCAGCCTTGAGATACCCGAGAACAAGATAACCGCATTCATCGGCCCCTCGGGCTGCGGAAAATCCACCCTGCTGCGTTCGCTGAACCGCATGAACGACCTTGTAGAGGGCTGCCGCATAACCGGTCAGTTTCTTCTCGACGGCGAGGATATCTACGGCAGGATGGACACTAACCTCCTGCGCAAGCGGGTGGGAATGGTGTTCCAGAAGCCTAATCCGTTTCCGATGAGCGTTTACGACAACATCGCCTACGGCCCGCGCACGCACGGTATCCATTCCAAGGTAAAGCTTGACGACATCGTTGAAAAATCCCTGCGCGGCGCGGCAATATGGGATGAATTAAAGGACAGGCTGAAAAAATCCGCGCTGGGTCTTTCGGGCGGACAGCAGCAGCGCCTCTGCATCGCAAGGGCGCTGGCTGTGGAGCCCGAGGTGCTTCTGATGGACGAACCCACCTCTGCACTGGATCCTATTTCAACTTCCAGGATAGAAGACCTTGCAATTGAGCTGAAAAAGGATTATACTATTGTTATGGTAACCCATAATATGCAGCAGGCGGCGCGTATCTCGGACAAAACCGCGTTCTTCCTGCTGGGCGAGGTAGTCGAGTATGCCGATACCGACACCATCTTCTCCAACCCGCACGACAAGCGCACCGAGGATTACATCACGGGCAGATTTGGCTAAGGAGGGGTTATCATGAGAAATCATTTTGACGAGCAGCTCGGCCAGCTCAATGTTGAGCTGATAAAGATGGGCGCGCTGTGCGAGGAAAGCATCGCCTGCGCGGTGAAAGCCGTATTCGATGACAAGACCGACAGCATGATAGCAAGGGTCAACGAAAACGAAAACGAGATCGATCACATGGAGCACGATATCGAAGCGCTGTGCATGAAGCTTCTGCTGCACCAGCAGCCCGTCGCGGGGGACCTGCGCACGGTGTCCTCGGCGCTGAGGATGATAAGCGACATGGAGCGTATCGGCGACCAGTCGCAGGATATCGCGGAGATCGCGGGGATGATACATTCCACCGACCTTGCGGGCAAGGTGCATATATCCGACATGGCGAACGAAGCGATAAGCATGGTCACAATGAGCGTGGATTCCTTTGTAAAAAAGGACGTCGAGCTTGCGCAGAAAGCCATCGACGCGGACGACAAGGTCGACGCGCTGTTCCTTAACGTAAAGGATGAGCTGACGCAGCTTGTAAGAAGCGACGCGGACGACGCGGAATATGTAATGGATCTTCTCATGGCGGCAAAATATCTCGAAAGAATCGGCGACCACGCCACCAACATCGCCGAGTGGGTAAAGTATTCCATCACGGGGGAAAAGTGAAGCCTTTTCCGTTCGTGAAGAAAGGGTAAACTTATGATATATATGCTTGAGGACGACAGCAATATAAGAAGCTTCGTCCTGTATGCGCTTAACAACACGGGGCTTTCCGCCGTCGGCTTTGAAAAGCCGTCGGAGTTCTGGGAGGCTATGAAAAACGAGCGCCCGTCGCTGCTGCTGCTTGATATAATGCTGCCCGAGGAGGACGGCCTTTCGGTGCTTAAAAAAATACGCTCCGGCGCGGAGTTTTCCGACCTGCCGGTAATTCTTCTCACCGCAAAGGGCACGGAGTACGACAAGGTGATAGGCCTTGACAGCGGCGCGGACGACTATATCGCAAAGCCTTTCGGCACGATGGAGCTTATCTCCCGCATAAAGGCGCTGCTGCGCCGCGCGGGCGGAAAGGAAGAGAACGAGTTCAGGGTCGGGGAGCTTTATGTAAACCCCTCGCGGCATATCGTAAAGGCGGCGGGAAAAGAAGTGCAGCTCACCTACAAGGAATTCGAGCTGCTGTGCTACCTGCTTGAAAACATGGGCACCGTCCTCACCCGCGACAAAATACTCTCCCGTATATGGGGATATGATTTCGACGGCGAAAGCCGCACCGTAGACGTTCACATCCGCACGCTGCGCGCAAAGCTGGGCGATTGCGGAAGCATCATCGAAACCGTCCGCGGCATAGGCTATAAGGCTGTCGGGGAGTTCGGAGTATGACAAGAAGAATATTTTTCGGCTCGCTGGTGGTAGCGCTGGCGGCGATAATCGCTTCGCTGGGGCTGTCCCTCGGCGCGGTGTATACCAACATAAAAAACAACACCATACATCAGCTTTCCGAGGAAGCGGAGCTGCTTTCCATCACCCTCACCGGCGGCGAGGAGTACGACCGCTTCTCGACGCTTTCCAACAGAATAACCATCGTTGCGGCGGACGGCACGGTTATTTTCGATAACGTCGCGGACGCCTCCGAAATGGAGAACCATAACGACCGCGAGGAGATAATCGACGCCCGCCGAAACGGCAACGCCACTGTCACCCGCATATCCTCCACCCTGTCGGAGAACACGATATACTGCGCGCAGGAGCTGAAGGACGGCAGAGTGGTGCGCGTTTCCTGCTCGCAGAGCACGCCGTTTTCTATGCTGCTTTCGCTGTGGTGGGAGATAATCCTGGTGCTGCTGGCGGCGGTTGTTATCTCGGCGGTGCTGGCGACGTTTGTTTCGAAGAAGATAGTAAAGCCGATAAATGAGATAGACCTCAAAGACCCCGACATCGACGAGAGCTATTCGGAGATAGCCCCCCTGCTGCACCGTATCAACGAGCAGAACAAGGAGATCGCCGCGAAGATGGAGGAGCTTACGAAAAGCCGCACGGAGTTTGCGCTCATCACCGAAAACATGGGCGAGGGCTTCATCATTGCAGACAGGCACACGAAGATACTTTCGTACAATTCCGCAGCGCTGCGTATTCTCGGCGCGGACAGGGTGAACGACGGCGAAAGCGTGCTTGAACTTAACCGCAGCCCGAATTTCCTCAACGCGATAGAAAACGCGCTTAAAGGCAGGCGCTGCGAGCAGACGCTAGAGATATCCGAAAAAAGCTACGGCGTCATCGCCAACCCCGTAATGACCGACGGAGAGATAAGCGGCGCGGTAATAATCATCTTCGACACCACCGAGCGGGAGCAGCGCGACAGGCTCCGCCGCGAGTTTACCTCCAACGTTTCGCACGAGCTTAAAACCCCGCTGACGAGCATTTACGGAATTTCCGACATGATATGCGGCGGCATAGTAAAGCCCGAGGACGTCGCGGGCTTCGCAAAGAACATCCGCGACGAATCCGGCAGGCTGATAACGCTCATCGAGGATATAATCAAGCTTTCGCAGCTTGACGAGAACAATTTCACCGACCACCGCGAAAAGGTAAATCTTACGGAGCTGGCACGGCTGGCGGTGTCGCGGCTCGGCAGCATCGCCGACAGGAGCGGCATAACCCTTTCCGTAAGCGGCGACGAGGCGGAGTACGAGGGTATCCCGTCCGTGCTCGAGGAGATGATATACAATCTTCTTGACAACGCCGTTAAATACAACAAGGCGGGCGGCAAGGCTGAGATCAACATCAAGGACGGCGACAGCGTTGTCATCACCGTAAAGGACACGGGCATAGGCATCCCCGCGGACAGCCTTGACAGAATATTCGAGCGGTTTTACCGCGCGGACAAGAGCCATTCAAGACGTATCGGCGGCACGGGACTTGGCCTGTCGATAGTAAAGCACGGCGCGCAGCTTCACGGCGGCAGCGTCAGCGTGGAAAGCACGGAGGGCGTCGGGACTACCATGACGCTGGTGCTTCCGAGATAAAAATTATCCGCCGGGCGTTTTTAAACGCTTCGGCGGATGTTTTTGTTGATTTTACATCTCCCAGCCTGTTTCCAGCGGGCAGATTGCAATTGTCAGATAATACTCCGAGGTCAGCTTGTTGTTTTCATCAAAATGAAGCCCGCCGACATCAAGGCGCATATCGTTATAGGTAAATATATAATCATAATCATTCGGCCAGTTATCGGAATGATTGTACCCGTCTCCGAGCACTTCAATAACGTCGGACAGGTCGCACCCCTTTTTTATCCTGCCGCCGAAAAGCGAAAAGACGTCCAGATTTACCCCAAGACAAACCGTATTCGGTTCTTCCGAGAGAGAATAGATGTTTCCGTCCTGTTGGTCGGCGGATAAATAACAGATTTTTTCGTCACCGACATAAAAACGCATATATTCAGTGCTGTCCTTATCGTTGTCATAAATGGTTATATCATCATCCAGCGCAAGAATATCGTCCACGGTGCAGGGAAATTTCAGCGGTTTTCCGTTATAATATACCGAATTGCAGATGTTTTCAAATTCTTCGTCGGTCAGCGTAGTAGATTTTATGGCGCCATATAAAGGATCATCGTACTCGCTGCTTTGGGGGTCTGTGGCCGCGGCTTCGGTTTCCGATGTATTCGATGATGTGATTTCGGAGGAGGGCTGTTCGGAATGGTCGGACAAGGCTTCCGTATTTGCGCATCCCGTCAGTATAACCGCCGTGGAAAGTATAAGTAATAATTTTTTCATATGCACCTCCACAAGTACAAAAAAGGAGCCCCACTGTTGGTAGAACTCCCTGAACATTTTCTTTCGGCACAAACCTATCCGAGTTTTGGTAAATGTACAACCCTTATAAAGCTCAGCCATGCACTGTTTCTCGGAACATCACACGCGTCATCACTTTACGGACTGCTACGACTACTAAGAAAACGCTGAATATTTTATTCAGCGTGCCCTTGAATTTACGTCAGCCCGATAGGCAACTCATGTCACCTGCATAACAGAGCAAAAGCACTGTTTCTGTTAATTATTATACATTATTTCGCAGAAAAAGTCAATACTTCGTCGGATACTTCCGTAAATGATACGATATTCCGCGGCGGTTTTGTCGAATATCACCCCTCCGCGCGAAAAAAGTACCGTATCTGCCCCGAAACCTGCCCATAATTGCGTTCAGGGCTTGATTTTTCGCGTGATTTTTATTATAATAAACACATGACAATAAATCTGCGAAGAAAGGCGGTGCCGAAATGAAAAGAATACTCGCGGGAATTTCCGCGCTTGTTATGCTGTGCAGTCTGTGCGGCTGCAACCTTGAGAATGCGGACAGCTCCTATACCCGCAAAACCACCGCTTTGACCTCGGCGCCCGAGCCTGCCGAAGCAAGCTCCGAGCAGACCACCGCCCAAACCACCGCAGCCACCTCGCTGGATGTAAGCGATGTTATCCCCGAGGCGATACAGACCCCCCGCGCCGACGGAAACAGGCTGTCATTTTCGATAATCAACGTGTATTCCGAGGGGGAATATTACACCGTTGATATCTCTGGGGTAAAGCTGGATGAAAACACCGCTTCCGAGGATATCGACACGACATATGTAAAGGGAGAATTATACGGCGATTTCCGCCTTGACCTGCTTAAAAAGGGTGAGATAATCGACACGTTCAAGATAAACGTCCCCCGCGACGACAGATTTCTCATTCTCGAAAGCGTTACGGACAACCTGTCCTACGGCTGTGAGCTTATCTCAAACAAGCGAGAATATAATGCTGACGAATACCCCGACCTGATACAACTTGATTTTTATATCATAAACGAGGTCGAAGCGCCGCAGTATGCGCGTTATTTCGCGGTATTCGACGGAAAGATCCGCGAGGTGCCCGTGTATGAAAACGGCGTCGAGGTAGCACCCTACGGAACTCACCCCGAGATGAAAAGCGCGGGTCTGATGGTCCAGCATATCGTTGCGGGACAGTACGGCGGAGAATATACGATACTGAAGTATGAATATACTTTCGATGTCGAAAACCGTTGCTTAAACAGAAAAAAGGTGAAATTCTACGGCTGGGAGGACTGACATGACCGACAGAGAAGAATTTATTCAGATATTCAACGAAAAAATACACCGCGACGGCGCAGATAAACTGCTGGATTTCCTCGAGAATAAAAGCGATTTTTTCACCTGCCCCGCCAGCACAAGGTATCATAACGCATTCGAGGGCGGCCTGCTCCGTCATTCGCTGAACGTTTATAAATGCCTGTGCGCCTATATGGAGCGGCAGAGGGTCAGGGAGGAATATGGCGTCACCGCCTCGGATGAAACCATAGCGGTGGTGGCATTGCTGCATGATGTCTGCAAGGTTAATTTCTACCGCACATCCTACCGCAACGCCAAAAATGAGAAAACAGGCCAGTGGGAAAAGGTGCCCTATTATGAAATCCACGATACCCTCCCCTACGGCCACGGCGAAAAGAGTGTGTATATGGTCAGCGGCTTCATAAGGCTCACCCGCGAGGAAGCCATGGCGATACGCTGGCACATGGGCTTCTCAGGCACGGAGGACAAAAATCAGGTAGGCAGGGCACTCGAAATGTTCCCCCTTGCATTCGCCCTTTCCGTCGCCGATATGGAAGCAAGCTATTTCCTAGAAAAATCCGAAAATTAATACATAAACAAAAACGGGCTGAAAAAATTCAGCTCGTTATTTTTATAAAAGATATAACTTTCAGTAAATATTCACCCCATTTCAGCGAGCGAAGCAAAGCGATGCGCCGCGTACTCCCATGAGTGCCTTTCCATCGAGAGTACATATAATGTTGCAGCCGCCTGCCAGAGCCTGCGCCAAGCATTACAATAAGGTCGCGGAGCGAGATAAACCACGAATAATAAGCCACGAAAACCTTAAAGGAAAGAGGTAGGGGTTAGGGAAAGGGGAGCGCGAGGGGAGAACCCTTGGGGGAGGTGGAAAACGTAGTTTTTCCCTCCCTCAACGGTGCTCCCCTCGCAATTGTGCGAAAACATTTTTATTAAAATGTCTGTACCAACAGCGTAGCTGTAATTTCCCCCCGTGCAAAGCGGCACGAGCCCGCCTTTCCCTAAAACAATTTGCAATTAAAAAGCACATAGCGGTGCCGCCGCCCCTCTTCACTGGCGTTCAGAGGGAACGCCGACACCGCGCGCCTTGACGGCGCAACGTTATTACAACGCCCCTTGGAGCGACGCCATCGCCCATCTTCACTGGCGCTCAGACGGAGCGCTGCCGCCGCGGCGCCTTAACGGCACCCATGTCCGCCCAAAGCGCCTTTGTAAAGCAAAAGCGGGGCTGCCGCCCCTCCTCGCTTTCGTTCGGAGGGAACGTCAACCCCGCCGCGCCTTGCCGGCGCAAATTATTCGCACGCTGCGTCTTTCATTATCTGCGCCAGCTTGTCCATCCTTGTCTTGGAAATGACAGTCCCGCTGTCGTATTTCTCAAGGAAGTGCAGCAGTTCGCTGCTGCTGGAGCAGACATAGTCGTTCTCGCGGAGATTGAGCCGAAGCTTCGCGTTCGGCGAGGAAAAATAAAGCACCGTGTCTATCCACACGTCCTCCCCCGCGCTGTTGAGAATGCTCTTTACAATGTCCCGCTGGCGGCGCATCTGCTTGATGGGATTGTCCATCTCCTGCTGCGTCACCTTGCCGTCGCGGTAGTATTTCCGCTGCATCCATTTGTCGGATTTCCAGCTTCCCGAAATGCTGCCCGAGTGGTTCTTGACTTCGATTATGATAACGCCCTTGTGGGTTATCAGCATCGTGTCCAGCTCCGAGCGCCCGCGCTTGTACCGCACGGGAAGATTGAGGATGATTATGTTGTTCCCGCCCAGCTTCTTTACGGTGCGGTATAGCTGCTTCTCCCCCCGCACGCCGCTGTTAAGTACCCCGTATCTCCTCGCAAGGAACATATACCCCACATTGCACAGCAGTATCAGCCCTATCACCACAGTCGCGGAAATAGGCTGCGTGTACAGCTTCAGCCAGACGAACGCGATAAGCAGCAGAACAGGCATCATTCCGACAATTACCTGAAGCACAAAAAGAACTATTACTTTCTTGTTGTTCTTGTTTCGTCCGCGAATGACCTTGTTCATGCCCACGTCCCTCCGAAATAATTAAACGTTGAATCTGAAAAGGGTCACATCTCCGTCCTGCATAACGTAGTCCTTGCCCTCGAGGCGAACAAGTCCCTTTTCCTTTGCGGCGGTCATGCTGCCGCACTTCATCAGGTCGTCGAATGCGACTATCTCCGCGCGGATAAAGCCCTTTTCGAAGTCGGTGTGGATCTTTCCCGCCGCCTGCGGAGCCTTTGTGCCCTTGGTGATGGTCCATGCGCGTACTTCCTGCGGACCCGCGGTGAGATAGGATATAAGTCCGAGCAGGCGGTAGCCCGTCTTGATTATTCTCGCAAGACCCGAGGACTGGAGGTTCATCTCCGAAAGGAATACTTCCTTGTCCTCGTCGGACATATCGGAAATTTCAGCCTCTATCTGCGCGCAGATGGGCAGCACCTCCGCGTGCTCCTCCTCGGCGATGGCGCAGACCGCCTTGTATTCCTCGTTCAGGTTGATGTCGCTTGTAAAGTCCTTTTCGGAAAGGTTCGCCGCGTAGATAACGGGCTTGTTGGACAGCAGGGGCGTGTCCTTCAGCATCGCGCGCTCGTCGTCGGTGTAGTCGTAGCTGCGGGCGGATTTTCCGTTTTCAAGGTGAGCCTTCAGCGACTCGAAGAAATCAACTTCCTTCTGCATGGACTTGTCGCCCTTGAGAGCCTTCTTCGCGCGGTCTATGCGGCGGTCGAGTATCTCGAGGTCTGAGAAGATGAGCTCGAGGTTGATGGTTTCGATATCGCGCGCCGCGCCGATGCTGCCGTCAACATGGATGATGTTGTCGTCCTTGAAGCAGCGGACAACGTGAACGATGGCGTCCACCTCGCGTATGTTGGAAAGGAACTTGTTTCCGAGTCCCTCGCCCTTGCTCGCTCCTTTTACAAGACCCGCGATGTCCACGAACTCCAGTGTTGCGGGGGTGAACTTTTCGGGGTTGTACATCTTCGCGAGGGCGTCAAGGCGCTCGTCGGGGACGGAAACTATGCCGACGTTCGGCTCAATGGTGCAGAACGGATAATTCGCGGATTCCGCACCCGCATTTGTCAGTGCGTTGAACAGTGTGCTCTTGCCGACATTCGGCAGACCTACCATGCCTAATTTCATTTTGTTTGTGACCTTCCTTAATAAAAAATATTCTAATCTATTGTAGCATTTTCCGCGCTGTTTTTCAAGAGGCAGTTTTATGGGGATAACTGTTTTGCCGTATCAGCGCTGCTTGTTTTTCAGCCGCTTTTCAAAGTAGGCATAAACAAAGGAAATGCACAGCAGAGTGATACCGAAGCCTATAAACATCAGCGTTCTTCCCATGGCGTCTATCCCCGAGAAATCGAACAGGAACAGTTTCGCCGAGGAGAACAGCGCCAGCGCCAGACCAAATCTGCGCAGAAGCGCGTTGTATTTTGCAAAGCCTATGCCTATCCACGCTGCGGCGGTAAGTATGTAGACGATGCTTATTATGCAGCTTGTGAACGCCGCCCAGCCGTTGAGGTCGAGGGTGACGGTAAGCGTCATCAGGGCGTAGAACGAAACCACAAGCCCCACCGCGCGGGCAAATCTAGGCGCAAGTGACTTTATCCGCAGCGCCATATCCAGCGCGGAAAGCACCGAAACAACGTTCACCGCTATGTAGACGATGATGGTAGCCACACCAAGGTCAAGATGCTTCCAGCTGTTGAAATACGCGGTCACGTTCGTTACGAAAAGGCAGAACATACCTATCGAATAGAACGTTATCGAAGCCGCGGCGGCGTTTTTCTTCATGAATTTGAGCTTGCCCGCCGCAAACCCGACTATCATCCACACAACAACGGTCAGCAGAAATCTGTAAACCGTAAGGGCGCGCGAGATGTTCGTCATGCCGTTCGGCAGCAGCTTTGCGGAAATAAGCGCCGCGGATATCGTGTCGTAAACGAGATATATTCCAAAAAAAGCCGTGTTGAACAGCACCGCCCATGTGTAGGTGTTCACAAGGCCGCCGCGCCTGCCCTTTGCGACGAAGAATACCATCACCGCTATCCACACGAGGGTATTCAGCAGGAACGTCCATTTAAACAGCGGGTCGCCGCCGTTGCTTATGCAGTCGAACAGGAAAAGTAACTCCGCAAAGCCGAGCGCCGCGTAGCCCCAGCCGAGCCACAGCTTCCGCTTCCGATACAGCCCAGCGACAATGACCGCCGCCGCGAAAACATGGAAAACCATGTAGCTGTACATTTTCGGGAAGAATGTGATTATGCCTATCGAAAGCGCCGTGAACAGCAGGTTTTCAAATATCTGCTCTATGCGGCAGTTCTGCCCCAGCGCCATCGAAAGCATGACGGCGCACACCGCATACAGCGCCGCGAGGATAAGCACGATGATACCCGCCGCGTAATTTTTTCCGCCGAGGAATACAAGCGGCAGCAGCATCGAAAACGCCTGCGAAAGCACCAGCAGCGTGGTTTCCGCCTTGTTTATCCCGCCGCAGCGGGTGACGCTTTTGAGCACGGCGCTGCCCGCGTACATCGCGCATATCGTGATGACCAGCACCGAGGAGAAAATCCCGATTATGTTATGGAATGTGGAGAGAACAATGCCGTCGAGCTTGGGGTCAAGTTCGAGGTGATACCGGAACTTGCTGCCCAGTGCGTACACGCATATTCCCTCCACCGCCGCCAGAACCACGCCGATGAATTTCGCGTAAATATAGCCTCTGCGGTGGGATATCATCGCGGCGCCCGCGCTTACCGCGGCGAGATAAACCCCGCCGATGAAATAACCCATCATGGTTTCCGCCGCCCACACGGGCAGGAATGCGCCTATCGTCGTGACAATAAGAAGCGCCTGCGATTTATACCGAACCGAAAGCAGCAGCCCCGCCGCCGCGGTAACTGCGCCGATGATAAGTGCGCCGTCGCCTATGACGTTAAATCCGAAACGCCCGACAAGCGCGCAGATAAACAGTTCCGCAATTCCGCCGAATGTCAGCGACATGGAAAAGACCACCGAGCCTTTTCTTCTGAAAACCTCTCCGAGCGCCGCCATGACCGCGCCGAGGGCAAGTATCATCGCGAGCCTGCCCCATGCGGGGATATATCCGTCCGAAACGGCGGAGAACGCGATAACGCCGATGATTATGAAAATTACGCCTATTTTGCTAAGGATGTTAAGTCCGACATACATCTCGCCGCCCGACGGAGAGTTGTTCTGCCGGTTTGGTGACAAATTGCTTCCGCTCATGCTGTGGCTCCTTTCAAACGATGTGAAAAGTCCGAAGTGTGATAGATGATGCAATAAATATAGTACATAAACATTATAGCATATAAACCGAAATATTACAAGGGTATAGGCAGTATTTCATAAAAAATACATATTAAATAAGAATTATGGTATTGACTATTCGCCGAAAATATATTATAATGAACTGTATAGTTAAAATTGGCGGGGTGTGCTCTTGCCTCCCCGTAAATCTGAAACGGAGTGAAAAACAATTGAAGAGCAGAATTACTAAGCCCGTGTTCTTTATTGTCTTTGTTCTCATCATCGCGTTCACGCTTCTGTCCACCCTTGGCATAAGCACCCGCTACGGCGACACAGAAACCGCGATCGTCTGGGGCATCGACGACATCAGATGGGGCATTGATATCCGCGGCGGCGTTAACGTTACGTTCGGCGTTCCCGAGGACTATGCGGCCGAGAACGACATAACCGAGGACGACCTCAACGCGGCTAAATCCATCATCGAAACGCGTCTTGTAGACAAGAACATAAACGACTACGAGGTTTATACCGATATCGCCACAAATGCGATAATCGTGCAGTTCCCGTGGCAGAGCAGCGACACCACCTTCGACCCCCAGCAGGCGGTCAAGGAGATAGGCGAAACCGCACTGCTCACTTTCCGCGAGGGTTACGAGGTCAACGACGAGGGGCTTCCCACGGGTCAGACCGAAAACATTATCCTCACCGGCGCGGACGTTAAGAGCGCAAGGGCAATGTACGACCCCACAAACAGGGAGCACATCGTTCAGCTCGAGCTCAAGGACAGCGGCACGGAAGCATTTGCGGATGCGACCGAGCGCCTTGTTGGCGACAGCATATCCATCTGGATGGATGACACCTGCATCTCCGCACCTAAGGTAAACGAAAAGATAAGCGGCGGCACCTGCACCATTTCGGGCAGCTTCGACGCTGACAGCGCTTCCGCCCTTGCAAACAAGATAAACGGCGGCGCACTGCCTTTCAAGCTTGAGGTAAAGAGCCTGTCCACGATTTCTCCTATCCTCGGCACAGGCGCCCGCGACGCTATGGCTATCGCAGGTCTTGTTGCGTTCATCCTTATCGCTGTATTCATGATCATCTACTACCGCCTGCCGGGCTTCGTTGCGGTCATTGCGCTGACGGGTCAGGTCGCAGGTATGTTTGCGGCGATAACAGGCTTCTTTGCATTCAACAGCGCGTCTTCCCTCACCCTGCCGGGTATCGCGGGTATCATCCTTTCGATAGGCATGGGCGTTGACGCGAACGTTATTTCCGCGGAGCGCGTAAAGGAAGAGCTCAAGGCGGGACGCACCATCGACGGCGCCCTGAAGAACGGCTTCCAGCGCGGCTTTACGGCTATCCTCGACTCCAACCTTACGGTAATCATCGTTGCGCTTATCCTTATGGCAGTGTTCGGAACATGGTTCGGCGCTTCCACGGAGGGCACGGTATATTCCTTCGGTTACACCCTGCTGGTCGGCGTTATCATGAACTTCATCATGGCTTGCTGGGCAACAAGACTTATGACGGTTTCCCTGTCCAAGTTCAAGTGCTTCAGAAAGACATGGTTCTATGGCGTTAACAAGACCGAGGCTGTGGCTGACGCAGAAACAGGCAAGGACACTGTTCTCCCCATCGAGGTAAAGGCTAAGACAAGCCTTGATTTCGTAGGCAAGAGAAAGATATTTGTATGCATTTCCGGCGCGCTGATAGCGCTTACGGTAATTCTCTCGTTCGTGCTGGGCGTTGGCGTTGATATTCGCTTCAAGGGCGGTACAATGGTAACATACAGCTACACCGGCGAAGTTACCACCGAAGCAGTCAAGTCCACGGTAGAGTCCCTCGGTACTCCCCGTGCGACAGTTACCACCGGTACAAGCTTTACCGGCGGACTTAATACCATCGTAGTTTCCTTTGCGGCGGACGAAAAGATGGACGACGATATGCTCGCGACCATCTCCGACAAGCTTGCGGAAACCTACCCCGAGAATGAGATAACCAACATCGACACCACCAACGTTTCCGCTTCCGCGGGCTCGCAGTTCTTTGTATCCTGCCTTATCGCGGTAGTTGCGGCGTTTGTTCTGCTGGTGATCTACATTGCGTTCAGATTCCAGAAGATAGGCGGCTGGAGCGCGGGCGTTATCGCACTGCTCTGCCTTATCCACGACGTTATTATAACCTACGCGGTTTATGTCATCGGCGATATGCCGCTTGACTCCAACTTCATGGCGGTAATTCTTACGCTGCTTGGCTACTCCATCAACAACACCATCATCATCTACGACCGTCTGCGCGAAAACCGTGCAAAGTACGGCGGAAAGATATCCGACAGAGAGCTTGTAAACCTGTCGATAAATCAGACCCTGAGCCGTTCGATAATCACCACTGCGACAACATTCATCGCGATGCTTTCCATCTCGGTAATTTGTGCGGCGATGGGCGTTACTTCGATACTTTCGTTCTCCGTTCCGCTTGCGATAGGTATGCTGGTAGGCTTCTACTCCTCCCTGTGCCTTGCGGGCCCCATCTGGATCTGGTGGCAGGAGCGCAAGAGCGCGAAGAAGTCCGCTTGATAACAGGTTGTTAATGGCTTGAATAATATATCCGCCCTCGGTTTGGGGGCGGATATTTTTATTTGTTGTTAGTTGGGCGAAGGGCTGGGTGGGATAGTTAGACAGTGGGGGAATTATTGTTTTCTCCGAGGTCATAGCAAATTTCCAAACGCCGTTCCTCTTCAAACAGTCGGGTGGATTGTTTGGGAAAGAGCATGGGCGGACGTTAATGAGTAATGCTAAACTGCCGCAATTTTATAGGCGTATTAGGCGCGTTTCTTCAAAAACAGCCCACTGGGCTGTTTTTGAGGAGAGAAACCTTTAAATTTAATATGCTGCATTGGGGGAAAACTCTTGTTTTCCCCCAAACCCCTTTAGCGCTTTTTTGTCGTTTAAATTGAGAATTAATTTGCACTCACTTAACCGCAATGCTTTCGCAATTACTTTGTGAGGGGAGTTTCGCCGTCTGCGGACGGCGACGAGGGCGCTGCCCTCGACCTGCAAGGGGCTCGGCCCCTTGACCGCGTGTATGGGTGCCGTAAAGACGAAAGGCAGACACTCGACCGCGTGTATTGTGCGCCATTAAATGTTTATCAACAAATCAGCGCCCCCTTAAAACAAGGGGGCGCGTCATTATTTCGCCGCCGCTTCCGCGGGCACCTTAGCTTCATCATTAAGCGTATCCGTCACCACGACGATATCCCCGCCGCGTATTTCCGTTGCGCCCTCGGGGATGATACTCTGATCCCCCCGCTTTATCAGCACAATAAGCAGTCTGTCCGGCAGGTGCAGATCCTTTATCCTCTGTCCCAGCCACGGGTGACTGCCCTTTATATGCACCTCGCGCAGCTTGAAGCTCTTGTCCTCCTCATACGGGGGCACGGAAAGGATAACGCTGTCGTGGGCGCATATTTCCGTCCCGCCTCGGGGAATGATATTTTCCTTGCCGCGCTTTATCATCACCGCCAGCGAGCCAGTCGGGAAATGCACATCGCACACCCTCTTGCCGACCCAGGGATGTCCCTCGGGGATAAACAGGCGCATCATGGACATCGCGTTTTCCTCGCGGTAGTCGTTAAATGTCTTGAGGACATCCTCGCCCTCGTCGATAAGGTTGAGCTTTTTTGCCGCCGCAGGCAGCAGCGTTCCCTGAACCAGCATGGAAAGCAGGCACACGCAGAACACGATGTTGAATATATTATGCTCGGTTTCCTTGCCGTTCACCACCGCCATAATTGCGAAAACTATTGAGGACGCGCCGCGCAGTCCCGCAAGGCTTATGAACGCCCTGTCCCGTATGGGGGATTTTCCGCAGAAGATAAGCGAGGCCACAGGGCGGGATACCAGCGTAAGGCAGAGGAATATCAGCACTGCGGGGAGCAGGCTCTCGATGAACTTGGAGGGCGTAGAAAGCAGACCCAGCAGGAAGAATACGAGTATCTGGCACAGTCCCGTAACGCCGTTGAGGAACACGACGGTTTCGCGCTTTGCGGGGATATTCGCGTTTCCGAGGATAATGCCCGCTATGTACACGCTTAAATATCCGTTTCCATTTAGCATGGAGGGAAGCCCGTAGGCGAACAGCGCCGCCGCAATGAATATGATACATTCAAATCCGTCCGTAGCCGCCTTGAAATGCTTGACAACGAACACCATTGCCACCCCGACGCCCACGCCGAACAGCACGCCGAAGAAAAGCTGCGACAGAACCAGCTCCAGCACGAACCCCGTTCCGCTGCCGTCAAGGAGCGCCAGCGCTATCACCGTGAGCATATACGAAAACGGGTCGTTCGAGCCGCTCTCTACTTCGAGCAGAGGCGCCAGTCCGTTTTTAAGGTTCAGCTTTTTCGAGCGGAGCACCGAGAACACGGAAGCCGCGTCCGTCGAGGATATCACCGCGCCCATGAGGAAGCTTTCCGTTGCGCCGAACCCCAGCACGAAATAGCAGAACAGCGCGGTCACTCCCGCCGTAACGACAACGCCCAGTGTGGACATAAGACAGGCCTTGACCATGACGGGCTTTGCGGTTTCCCACTTGACCGAGAAGCCACCCGTGAACATTATGACGATAAGCGCCGCTTCGCATACGTTGGATGAAAACGCGTAGTTTTCGAACGGGATTTTCAGCACGCCGTCCGTGCCAAAGAACATACCTACCCCGATGAAAATAAGCAGGGCGGGCACGCCTATCTTGCCGGAAAGTCTGTCGGAAAAGACGCACATCAGCAGTACGACTGCGGTTATGATTATCAGTGCGGTAAGGTTCATCAGCATCGCTCCAAATTTCAGATTATACTATAATTTTATCATACTTTGTATTGCTAACAACAGGGCACAGCGTTAAGATGACGTTAAGATTTTTCTCACTTGTGCAATCGCTTTATCATCTTGAAAACAACGCTGTTCTGATCCACCAGAGGTTTTCTGTGGGTAAAGAAGATTATGCCGTCGCAGGGCGCCTGTATTTCGTCGATTATCTCGCCTTCATACGGGTGGATCACCTGCGCGATAACATCCCCCTGCTTCACCTCGTCCCCCGAGCCGCAAAGGCTGCGGAATATACCCGCCGCGCCGCTTTTAACGTTCATCATGTCGTCTTCTTCGATGATGGTGCCCATATAACCGCCGTGGCATTTGTATTTGATTATTCCCATCCTTGAAAGGAAGCGCAGCACGGAGGAAATCCCCTGCTCTGCGGAATCCTCGTCGATATCCTCGGTGGCGTTGGTGTAGACGGAAAACGCC
Source organism: Escherichia coli (assembly GCA_963641955.1). Classification (GTDB taxonomy): domain Bacteria; phylum Bacillota; class Clostridia; order Oscillospirales; family Ruminococcaceae; genus CAG-115. Next base: position 8,595 of record CAVIFG010000002.1, on the reverse strand, counting down.
GCCGTGCCGTTCACCTGCCAGTTGTAGTTCAGCGTGGACTGATCCATGGAGATGGGCGTTCTGAGCACAACATACGGCAGCCCGAAAAGGTTTGCAAGGCTGGTGTTTTCCTTGCAGGTTTTCATCATGCGGACGTGCGGGATAAACATCCCGGGGATGTAGAAGCTTGCGAATTGAATGCCGTATTGATACTGCTTTATCTCGTTGAACACCGCCGCCGCGACGCGCTCGGTGGTTTCGCCGTCGGCGTCGCCGGGGAACATTCGGTTGATATCGGTGTTGTCAAGGCACCAGAAGCGCTTTCCGATGTTGGTGCTGTAGTTGTTCAGCGAGGGTATAACGAGTATCTCGCGGTCGTAGGCTATGCAGCCTTTTTTCTCCAGCGCCGCGAGGGTCTTTACAAGGCTGCTGCACATATAAAGCTGCTGTATCTCGTTTCCGCGCACCGAGCCGATTATGCAGCAGGATTTCTCCCCTTTTCCGAAGCGGTAGCCCGTCACGCGGAAATCATCGCGGTAGGGACTTGACAGACTGAAAATTATATCTTTTTTCATTTAAATTCCCCCATCATGCTACAAACACAGCGCCGAGGGTAAATCCGACGGCGCCGATGCCTGTTTATGCAGAAATATTTTTGCAAACGTCTATCCACTTTTCGCAGCCCGAGCACTTCTCAAGCTCCGCCACGGAGAGGTCAACGGCGGTGTTGTCGCTGCCGCAGGCAGGAAAAACCCTATCGAACCGCTTCAGCGAATCGTCAAGGAAAACGCGCACGCCGCTGTTTATTCCGAACGGGCACACTCCGCCCACGGAATGCCCGATAAGCTCATCCACCTCCGCGGGGGTGAGCATTTTTGCCTTAACGCCGAACTGCGCCTTGTACTTTGCGTTGTCTATCTTCACATCGCCGGCGGTGACTATCATAATGGGCCCGTCCCCTGCCATAAAGGTAAGGGATTTCGCTATCCTTGCAGGTTCGCAGCCAAGCGCCGCGGCGGCAAGCTCCACCGTTGCGCTGCTTTGTTCAAGCACGCGTATCCTGTCCCCGAACCCGAATTTTTCAAGATGTTCCTTTGCTTTGTCGAATGCCATTTTCTTCTGCTCCTTAAAGCGGCTTTACATAGTATCTTTCCGCTTTCACGCCGTCGATGGCGTTGATGAAATCCGTAAATCTCGCGAAGCCGTAGTCCGCGTAGTCAAATCCCTCGAAGTTCTTACGCAGGCTGCTGCTGAGCGCTCTTACGCTGCGGCTGCCCTCGCCGCGGGCGAATTCGTTGACGAACTTTTCTATCTCCTCGGTGCGCCGCGCGAAGTCCTCGTTGATTATCAGCCTGTTTCCGTCGATGGAAACGCCTGTCATGGAGGTGACCAGCTTCTTTATGCTGCTGAAGCCCAGCGCCTTGAGGTAGGTCTTTCCGAATTTCGCGGAAAGCAGGTTGCCCAGTTTGCTGAGCGAAACGCCGCCATCCTCCGCCGCATGGAAGAGTATATCGCGCTTTACGGCGTTTATCTCGGGCTTTTCGGTGGCGTCCCCGGTGTCGGGTGCAGGCTCGGAGGTTTCCGCAGGTGCTTCTGCGGGGATCTCTTCTGCCGCTTCCGTGATGGTTTCCTCGGTGATTATTTCAGCGGGAGCTTCGGGGGCGGCTTCGTCTGTATTCGCGGGGATATCCGCCGCGGGCTGTTCCGCGTGGATCTCTTCGGCGGGGGTTTCCGCCGCCTGCGCGTCAACCATCTCGGCGTACTTGGAGTCGGTGAGGTAGATGAAATTCTTTCTCACCTTAACGCCCGCAACGGAAGCGAGCATGGTCTTGAAATCCTCGAACCCGAGTTCGGAGCAGTACTGCTTTCCGAAGCGGGTGATAAGCTCGTTGTTGAGCTGACCGATGTTGCCGCCGTCGGGCATATTTGCGTAGGCGTACTGCAATACCGCCGTGCACATCGCAACGATATCGGGATGCTCATGCGGAGCGTCCGCCTTTTCTGCGGGCGGCGCGGGCATTTTGTCCTCGGGGATGGCAAGGTAGATCCTGTTGGATTCCACCTTAACGCCGTCGATGTTGTCTATCGCGCGGCTGAAATCCGTCATGCCAAGGCTGCGGAGATAGCTCTTGCCGTATCTGCCGATAAGCTGGTTGTTAAGCTGTCCTGCGTTTCCTCCGCGGGGCATATTGTCCTTTGCATAGGCGATGACTTCGCTGCTGAACTGCTCGGCGGTTATGCCCTCGGGGCGTGCGTCGGCGACGGGTCTTTCCTCGCTGAGGTCAGGGAGGGTCACTGCGTCCGACCTGCGGGCGGGTGCCGCGAATGCGATGTTGGTGCCGTCGCGGGTGAAGCCGTCAAGGCGGTCGATGAATTTCGCGAACCTCTTAGAGCCGAAGCGGGAATAATCCACCTTGCCAAATGTGCTGTTGAGGGCGCTTTCGATCTTCATCATATTGTCGCGCTCCGCGCCGTGGGTGTTGAGGTACTCGGTTATCGCGGCGGTCAGCTCTGCCTCGGTGGGCTCGCTTGCCTTTGTGGGGGCAGCGGGGCGCGCTTCCGTCTTAGGCTTTCGGATAGAAACGAACGTGTTGCTTCTCTTCAATTCGGGGAAGCTGTCGATATAGTTGCTGAATCTCTTATACCCAAGTTCTGTGAAATCTATATTTCCGTAGCGGGAGGTCAGCACTGCGGATATCTTCGCGAGGTCGAGCCGCTCGTCCTTGTTTTCGGTGACATAATCCAGCACCGCCTTGCGGATGGTTTTTTCGTCCGCCATGCCCTCGGGCTCGCATACCTGATTGAGATAGCAGAAATGGTGGCAGCTTATGGTGAACGCGCGGGGAGTTTTCAGCTCGCCGATACCCACGACAAGCTTTCCCGCCTCGCGGAGCCTTATAGCAAGCCGTGTGAAATCGCTGTCGCTGGTAACGAGGACGAAGCCGTCTACATTGCCCGTGTAAAGTATATCCATCGCGTCGATTATCATCGAGAAGTCCGTCGCATTTTTCCCCGCGACATAGCAGGTCTGCTGAACGGGCATAATGGAGTAATTTACTGCGGGGGTGTGCCAGCCGTTGCCGCCCTTTTCCCAGTCGCCGTAAACGCGCTTGTAGGTGGGAGTGCCGTATTTAACGACCTCCTGCATAATGAACTGTGCATATTTCGCGGAAACGTTATCGCTGTCGATAAGCACCGCGAGCTTTCTTTCTTCTGACATTGTTACCTCTGTCTTTCGTTTATGAAGCCGTACTGATCCATGGTATCGAAGATCATGTCGACTGCGCTTTTGAAATATGGGATGAATTTTCCGTCGTCGATGAGCCGCTGTATTTCCGCGCGGTTTGCCCATTTCACCGCCTGCACTTCCTCGTACTGAAGAGAAAGCGCGGATATATCCGCGTCCTTTGTTACAACATACCAGTCGTCAAAGCCCTCGTCAAAGCTTGCGGAGAACTTCGCGCGGACATTCGAAAGGTCTATGTCAAGGCCTATTTCCTCGCGTACCTCGCGCATTGCCGCCTGCTTGCTTGTTTCTCCCGCAAGGGCGGAGCCACCCGCGCTGACGTCCCACAAATTCGGGAAGCCGTGCTTGAACGGCTGGCGCTGCTGTATCAGCATTTCGCCCCTGCTGTTGAACACGCAGACGTGCACCACGATATGATATCCGCCCTCGGGCAGACCCTCGCCGCGGACGGCGGTCTTTCCCGTTTTCGCGCGGTTTTCGTCATAAACATCCCAAAGCTCCATGGTATCTCCTTAAATGGCGACGGGTATCTTCTCGGTAAATTCGTGATACTTGTAATCCACCGCAGTAAAGCTGTTCTTGGTAAATTTGTAGAAGTCGGTGATATCCTCCACCTGCATTTCGGGGGCGGGATAGGGCTTCTTTTCAATAAGGCGCTTTACTGTGTCGACATGGCGGTCGTAGATGTGCGCGTCGGCGATGACGTGCACAAGCTCCCCGGCTTCAAGCCCGCTCGCCTTTGCGAACATAATGAGAAGCGCGGCGTACTGGCATACGTTCCAGTTGTTTGCGGTGAGCATATCCTGCGAGCGCTGGTTCAGTATGGCGTTCAGCTTTCCCTTTGACACATTGAATGTCATGGAATACGCGCAGGGCGCAAGCTGCATTTCGTGCAGATCCGCGAAGTTGTAGGTGCTGGTCATTATGCGGCGGGAGGCAGGGTTGTTCTTGAGGTCGTAGAGAACTTTGTCCACCTGATCGAATTCCCCCTCGGGGTAGATATGCTTGACCCCGAGCTGATAGCCATACGCCTTGCCGATGGTGCCGTTTTCGTCCGCCCAGGAATCCCAGATATGGCTGGAAAGGTCGGCGATGCGGTTGGATTTCTTCTGATATATCCAGAGTATCTCGTCGATGGCGCTTCTGTAGTATATCCTGCGCAGGGTCATTATAGGAAATTCCTCCGCGAGGTTATAACGGTTCACCACCGCGAAGCGCTTTATCGTGTGGGCGGGGGTTCCGTCCTCCCAGTGCGGGCGCACGTTGAATTCCTCGTCGGATGTTCCGTTTTCGAGGATATCTATGCAGTTCTGTATAAAAATTTCGTCTGCGCGGCTCATGTTATTCTCCTTAACGTGTTATCAGAGCCTGCCGAAAATGGAGGACGTGGTGAAGTCTATGTCGGAATAGCTCTGGTGCTCAAACATAGCAAGACCTGCGGTTTCGCAGACGCTTACTATGCGGATGTTGTGGCTGTCGGCGTATGCCTTTATCTTTTCGAGAAGCGCGCGTGCCTTTGCGGGGAAATTCGGCACCTCGCCGTCGGCGGGAAGCCTGCCCACGCCGTTTTCGTCGTAAACGTGCTTGTAAAGCCCGTCGAAGCCGTAGAGATATATCTCGGAGAAGCCCATATAAATCGCGGTCTGTATCATCTCATACATGGTGAGCATACGCGCAGTTTCCCACTGATCCTGCACGGTGCGGAAAGACGGAAGTCCGTCCACAAGGCCGTTTCCGAGGTGGTTGATATAGGTGGGCTTTTTCTTGAACTTATCCTCGAATACCTTAATATTCCCGTTTACGAAGCATTCCATGCCCTCGATATACTTTCCGTTGCCGAGATAGCTGTCCGTGTCGGTCAGCAGGAAATAGGAGGGGCGCTGGGGAGTTTTCGTGAAGAAATTGCAGAAATCGTTGCAGGCGATGCAGCGCTCGTTGAGGATGGTGTTCAGCTCATCCAGCTTTGCGCTGTATTTCCCGAGGACGAAGCATCTCTGTCCGCCCATCTTATCCTTGTACTGCGCAAGCTGTGCCGCCGTGGAGGACTCCATGCCGCCGCTCTTTTTCGCGTCGGAATTCACCGCGCCGTTTGCCTTGGAAGCGCCGAGGGAGCCTTTAAGACCAGAGCCCTCGGGGTCGTTCATTCGGCAGAAATCCCTGTCGGTGTAGCCGAGGGCTTTCAGCGCCTGAACAGTTTCCTCCGTTGTGCCGACAACGCCGGACATGGCGGCGATGGTGGTTTCTATGGGCGTGAAAGGCTTCAGGATAAGCGCGTAGAAAGTGCTTCCCTTGCCCTTGAGCTCGTCGATAAAGCGTATATCCTTATCGGGGTCGGCCTCGGACTGGCGCAGGCAGACCTTGAAAGCTGTTTCGGGCACGCGGACGTTCTTTTTACGCAGCGCGTCTATCGCCTTTGTGAGGATGTTGTACTCCTCCCCATCGCCGATGACAACGAGCTTTCTCTGTCCGATGACCTCAATGTTCTTTACGATATGGTTTTTGTATGCGGCGAGTTTTCCGCCGGAAACCATTCCGTCTGCAAGATATGCTGAATAATCCATTCTCGATTCCCCCTGTTAAATGATATGTGCGCTGTAGGTAGATTAGTCTATCGTGTAGCTTACCGTGTTGCTTATCGGGACATACTGCCCCTGTACATACGCCGTGAGATATATTTCGTAATATCCCGGGCTGTTAAGAAAATATGTGTAGCTGTATTCGCCCTCCGCGTTGCGGTGGAGCACCTGCTCTCCGTTGTAGAAAACCATCCACCCGAGATTGTAGTAGCCCTCCACCTCGGGGCGGGTGACTTCATGGGTCTGCTCGTCGATGGTTATGGTCACGGGGTTTTCTATAACTATCTTGCTTTTTTCCTTGTCGTTGTAGGAAAGGAATCCGAACTGTTCCCCGTTTACGATAACGTCAGCGGTGCAGTTCTTTTTCGAGCAGTTTGCGTCCCAGCCGAGCATTGAGCCTGCCCCCGAGCCGGTAACGGTGCTGTTGGTTATCGTTATGTTGCTGTACGAGCCGCCTATCGCCTGCCCCGTTACCACCGCGACATTCGACCTGCCGCTTACGTTCGCATTGTCGAACTTGATATCCTCGACAAGGCAGAAAGTTTCCCACCCGATGAAGCCAACGTCGGAGTCATCGGAATTGATGGTCATGTTGCTGATGGAGTGTCCGTTGCCTGACACCATGGCATTGAACGGGTGGTCGTTTTCGCCGCCGTTCCAGCCCATGGGCGCCCATTCGTACCCCGAAAGGTCGATGTCCGCATTGATGACGATCGGCATATACGCGGCGGACATTGTATTCACCACCCAGCAGGCGCTTGCGAGATCCTCGGGAGTGTTCACGACAAACCCGCCCTGCTTCCGTGCTTCGTCGATGATATCGGCGCTTGCAAGCAGGGGGATATCGCCGCAGTTTTTGTATTTCGTCCAGCCGTCCTTGTCGGGGTATCGTTCGAGAAGCTCCGCCGCCGACTGCGATACCTTTTCCTCGCGGACAATGCGCTTGTAATCCTCGCTTTCGGCGGAATACAGGCTGATGCTGCCGTCCTTGTTGGTGAGATCAAGCTCGTTGTTCCACATATAGAAGCTGTAGGACTTTTCGCCTATCATGAGCGACTTCCCCTCGAGGAGCGTTATCCTGAAGCTGTACGGAGTTTCGACGCCGTTTATCGAAACGGTGTCCTCGGTGAATATCCACTCTTCGGAGATGTTCTCGCTGTTGTACCATGGCTTTGCGGTGAGGTTTTCTGTAAACCAGTCATTCCGCGCCGGCGAAAAAATCTGCGACAGATCCGCTGCGGGGGCATCGGAGCTTTCCCCGGTTAGGGTGACATACCCGCCGCGGAGAGAAGAACACCCGCAAAGCGCAAGGGACAGAATTATCGGTAACAGCGCGGAAACTCGTTTCATAATATGCTCGCTTTCTTACATAAGCCGAAAGGAACGGATATAGCCGGAATTACTGCTCGCTGAGGATAAACATATCGTAAAGCACGCGGATAGCCTTGTCATAGTCAGCCTCGTTTATGCCGACGATGATATTAAGCTCGGAGGAGCCCTGGTCTATCATGCGGATGTTGATGTTAGCGTGGGAGAGCGCCGCGAAAACTCTCGTCGCGGTACCCTTTGCGGAGCGCATTCCGCGTCCAACGACCGCGATAAGCGCGAGGTTGTCGATTATCTCGAAATGGTCGGGCTTAACAACGTCGATAAGGCGCTGGGTGAGCTTGTCGCGCTGACCCTCGAGCTCGTGAGAATTAACAACAACGCTTACTGTGTCGATGCCTGTGGGCATATGCTCGGGGAAGATACCGTGGTTCTCGAGAACCTGAAGCAGTCTTCTCATAAAGCCCTTGTGGGAGTTCATTCTGTCCTTTTCGATGGAGATTACGGAGAACTCCTTCTTGCCTGCGATACCAGTGATGAGGTACTTGCTTGCGGGCTCGGTGCCTGTGGGGACGATGAGGGTGCCTGCGTCCTGCGGAGCGTTGGTGTTCTTGATATTGATGGGGATGTTCGCGCTTCTTACGGGGAAGATAGCGTCCTCGTGGAGAACGCCCGCGCCCATGTAGGACAGCTCGCGCAGCTCGGAGTAAGTGATAACGCTGATACCCTCGGGGTTCTCAACTATTCTGGGGTCGGCAACGAGGAATCCGCTTACATCCGTCCAGTTTTCGTAGAGGGAAGCGTTTACCGCCTTGGCCACAACGGAGCCTGTGAAGTCGGAGCCGCCGCGGGAGAAAGTCTTAACGCTGCCGTCGGGCATAGCGCCGTAGAAGCCCGGGATAACTGCCTTGGGGGTCTTGTCAAGGATAGCGCCGAGGCAGGCGTTGGTGATATCGCCGTCGAAATTGCCCTTGTTGTCGAAGAAGATACCCTTTGCGGCGTCAACGAAAGTGAAGCCGAGGTAATTTGCGAGGATGATACCGTTGAGGTACTCGCCGCGGCTTGCGGCATAGTCCCTGCCTGCCTGCTCGCGGAAATTAACGCCGATCTTAACAAATTCATCCTCGAGGGAGAGGTCAAGACCGAGGTCGGAGATGATACCGTTGAAGCGCTCCCTGATGGGTGCGAAAGCCTGCGCGAAATCAGCGCCGTTTGCTACTTCGTCGTAGCAGCGGTACAGCATATCCGTAACCTTTGTGTCCTCCTTGAAGCGCTTTCCGGGGGCGGAGGGAACTACATAGCAGCGCTCCTCGTCCGCGTGGATGATGTCTGCAACCTTCTTGAACTGCTTTGCGTCAGCGAGGGAGCTGCCGCCGAACTTAACTACCTTACTCATATTACCGTTGAACCTTTCTTTTTTGTTATATAGAATAATGCGGAAAACTCCGCTGAAAGACTATATATATT
>CAVIFG010000001.1:0-32433 GCA_963641955.1 Escherichia coli | reverse complement strand
CGGTACGTTTGACCGCGTGTATTGCACGCCCGCGATCCCTGCGTTTTCTCCAAAAATCACCGTTCCTCTATATTTTTTATAAGAAAACTATAAAGTTTTATAAAATCCTGCCGATATAATAAATATGAGCATAACTATGGGATAACTGTCCCATTTGATAAAGGAGGCAGGCTTTATGGAGATAAAAAGAATAAACGGGATCATCTCCGCATATCAGACACAAAAAACCAACGCCCCTAAGAAAAACTCCGCTGCCGCCGCCGCGAAGAACACAGACAGAGTTGAGTTCGGCTTCGACACCGCGCTCGCTGCGGCAAAAAACAGCATCGCACAGGAAATAAAGGCGGACGCCGCTCCACAGGAGCTTTCGCAGGCGCGCCAGACCGCTGAACAGGGCGTCCCCGCCGCTGAACTCGCGGCTTATATCCTCTTAGGGTGACACGGCATGACAATAAATGAAGCACAGGCACAGGCAGTTATAAGATGCCTTGAAATAGACGTCGATTTCTACAGGGAGCTTATGGTGTTCCTTATGAAAAAGCACGACAAGATACTCGAGGACGACCTCGACTGGCTCACCGATTCCCTCAACACCGAGCAGGCTTACGTCATGAAAAGCCGCTCGCTGGAGGATAAGCGGCTGGCGCTGTTCGACGGGCTGGGCATCGGCGGACTGAAAGTCACCGAGATAACCGAAAACGCCCCCGAGGAATACCGCCCCAAGATGAAAATGCTCACGGGGCAGCTCGTGGAGCTGGTCGACGGGATAAAGGACCTCAACGAGAAAACAAACGAGGTCGTTAAGCGCAAGCTTGATAATCAGAGAGAATTTGTAAAACGGGCGGGGATACTCGAAAAGCCCGAAACATACAACAAAAATGCCTCAAAGGTCGCGGGCGGCGAATCCTCCGCGAAGGTATTCAGGCAGGTTTGAGCAGGAGGAAAATATGCGCCCCACTTTTTTAGGATTTGAAACGCAGAAACGCACTCTTCAGGTAGCACAGAAGAGCCTTGACATAACGGGAAACAACGTTTCCAACATAAACACTCCGGGCTACACAAGGCAGAGAGTCGACCTCCACGCCATGTACATCTCCGGCAACCAGAGCCTGCGCTGGTGCAGCAAGACGAACAACCTTTCCTTACAGGGTCAGGGCGTCAACTCCAACGGCGTCAGCCAGATACGCGACCGCTTCATCGACAAGCGCTACCGCGAAAACGTCGCGACGGAATCCGAAGCAGAAAACACCGTGAATATCCTTTCGGATATTGAGGATGTGCTTGATGATTTCGAGTCCGACGGACTTCAGTATTACACACAGCAGTTCTTCAACGCCCTGCAGGACTACTCCATAGAAAAGCCCGACAGCGCCGAGGTCGCTACCCTCGCGAGAAATGCGGCGACGAACCTCTGCCGCCTGCTCAACGATTATTCCAACAAGCTCGGCGAGGTAGAAAGCACCTACGTCGGCGAACTGCAGGATACCCTCACCTACGTTAACGAGCTTACCGACAAGATAAACACCCTCAACGACAGGATAGCAAGGGAGCTTCTCAACTACAACGACGGCTACGGCCCCAACGAACTGTACGACCAGCTCAACCTTTATATAGATGAGCTTTCCACTTACGGCGACATCGACGTTTCGCAGAACAGCAACGGAACGTATTCAATAAGAATGGGCGGGATTCAGATCGTCGACGGCGAGAATTTCAAGACCAACCGCCTTTTCATGAAGGATTACGACACCTACGGTCAGGCTATCATCAACTTTGAAAGCGGCGACGAGTTAAACCTCACATCCGGCGCGCTGAAAAGCTATTTCAACATGATAAACGGCAACGGCGTCTATGCGACGGGACATCAGAACAGCTCCTACGGCATCGCTTATTTCAAGAGCGCGGTGGATGAATACGCCCGCACCCTTGCAAGTATATTCAACTCCGCCAACGGCGCGGACGAGGACCCCTCGAGAAAAATGTTCACCGCAAAGGATGACGGCGCGCTTGTTACCGCGGGAAATATCCGCGTGGCGGAAAGCTGGCTCTCCGACGCCACCATGATAGGTCAGGTGAGAAAGTTCAACGAGGAAACGGGGCTTTACGAATACGGCTTCGACCAGATAAAGAACGAAACCACCGGCGAGCTTACGCTTCAGAACACCAACGTGCTCTACCTTGTAAAGCAGCTCGGAAACAGCAGCATTAAATTCGGCAACGCGCATGATTTCCAGGGCAGCTTCTACGAATACATCTCCTTTATTTCCAACAGGCTCGGCCAGACGATACAGTACGAAACCAGCCGCTATGACAGCGCAGTCACCACCGTGGACACGCTGCTCGACGCCCGCGACGATGTTTCGGGCGTGCAGCTTGACGAGGAGGGTATAAATATGCTGAACTATCAGAAATGGTACAGCGCTTCCTCGAGAATAGTCACCACCCTTGACGATATACTCGACAAGCTTATCAACGGCACGGGCAGAGTAGGCCTGTAAGCCGCGGGAGGATAAAACATGAGAATAACCAATTCCACCATATTAAGAGGATACAACAGGAACCTCAACAGGCTCCTCAACTCCAAAACAAGCTCCGAGAACAAGATACTTTCGGGGCGCAGCTTCTCCCGCGCCAGCGAGGCTCCCCTTTCGGCGGCAAAGGCACTGAACGTAAGAAAATCGCTCTACGACACCGCACAGTACAAGGAAAATCTTCAGGTCGCGGATAAGTTCTACACCGAGGCGGAAACCTCCATGCTTCAGGTAACGGATGAGCTTGCGCAGATACGCGAAACCATCATCGCGGCGGTAAACTCCACAAAGGATAAGGAAACCGACCTTCAGATATACGCGCAGCAGCTCCAGACCAAGGCAAACGAGCTCGTTTCGATATACAACACCGATTCCGCAGGAAGAACGATATTCGGCGGCGAAAGCAACAACGCGATGCCGTTCTCCATCGAGGAGAACAACGGAAACTACACCGTGCTTTACCACGGCGTTCCCGTCAACGCATACAGCGACTACAAGGACTTCCCATATTCCAAGGATGTTTACATAGACATCGGACTTGGTATGCAGATAGATGACGACACCCGCGAGGTAGACCCGCAGTCGGCGCTGCGCATTTCGTTCAACGGCGCAAAGGTTTCGGGCTGCGGCAGCGAGGGAGCCACGGCGGATATCGACCTTTCCTCCGCTGTAAACGGCAAGAACTATTCGCTGGACATCTACGCGAACAACATAAAGAAAACCGTCGATTTCAAGGGCGGCGCTTCCGAGGCGGAAACCGTTGCTAATCTGCAGGCGGCGATAGACGAAGCATTCAAGAAAACCGGCGTTTCCCCGAAGGTGTCCGACAGGGGCGTTATCAGCACCGACGACGGTTCCGTTCAGATAAGAAATAACCCCAACGCCGACAGCAAGAAAACCGGCACCCTCGCGTATGAGAACCTTTCGGGATATACCAACAGGTATTCCGTTGACCTTTCTTCCGCGACGAGCGGCAAGCAGTATTCCCTCGGAATTACGGTGGGAGATGTCACAAAGACGGTAAAGTTCACTTCCGCCGGCGACTATGACACGGATAAGGCGGCATTACAGGCGGCGATAGACGACGCGTTCAACGGCACGGGCTATTCCCCGAAGATAGGCGACGACGGCATTATAAATGTCGAGGGTGCCAAGGTCAGCCTTCACAACGCCGTTGAGGATGGCGTCGATGCGATATCCTTCAAGCCCGAGTACACATATTCCAACAACTACATCCAGCTTACCCTCGACGCGGCGAAGGCGCTGCGCGACGGTAATATAGAATACGCCAACGGCTGTATCGACAGGATAGTTTCCGCATCGGAAAACACCCTTGTCGAGATAGCTGATTTGGGCAGCAACGAGGAGTTCATCGAGTTCAGCACCGAGCGCCTTACAACGAGAAATCTCAACCTCTCCGAGCGGCAGAAAACGCTTGAAGCCACCAACCTCGAGGAAGAGATAACCCTCATGAAGACCTACGAAGCGCTGTACAATGCGTGCCTGCAGATGTCCAGCTCCGTGGTGCCTAACAGTATATTTAATTACATAAGCTGATTTTAACGATCATTAACAGGAGGTGTTTGCTATGGATCCGAATCTGCTTCAGATAACCACGATACCGATACAGATCGAAATAAAGGTTACGAATGCGAAGCTGGAGTATTCCGAGGACAGGCAGCCGAAGGTCAATATTACGACCAAGAACGGCGAATTTGTCATGGAGGCGGAACCTCTCAAGCTGAACATCGACACCTATGAGGCGAGAAAGAGCCTCGGCTATGGCCACATGACCGACGCGGACATGGCGGCGCAGAAAGCTTCCGACGGATTTTCCATTGCATTTCAGGGCACTGCGAAGGTCGCTTCGGAGGGCAACCAGCTCGCCCGCGGAATGTCGCCGTCGGAGATAGCGATAAACAACGCCCGCGCGGGAGCCACCGTGCAGACTATAATGGAGTTCCTGCCCAAGACCGGCGCGGACATCACGTTCGACGCGGGCAAACTCAACATTGAATACCACATGGGCGAGCAGGATATTGACTGGGACGTGAAGCCGCAGCTCCCGATGGAGTTCATCCCGGGAAGCGTGGAGCTTATCGTGCGCGACAGACCCCGCGTAGAGATAGAGTACCTCGGCGAGCCGCTGTATGTTCCGCCGAGCGCCAACCCCAACTATGAACCGCCGGCATTCGACATAAAGGGATAAGGACATGAAAATAAACACAAGAGATTTCGGCGAAACGGAAATAGACGACAGCACCGTTATCACCATGCCCAAGGGCATAATCGGCTTCGAGGGCACAACGAAATACACCCTGCTTAGCCCGCTGGGGGAGGATACGTTCCCGATGTGGCTGCAGTCGGTGGAGGGCGTTGAACCCTGCTTCGTGGTGTATGACCCCATGCAGATATACCCCGACTACCGTTTCGAGATCTCCGACGAGGAGCAGGAGCTTCTCGGCATAGACGAGGATACCCCGTACCGCTGCCTTACGGTCGCCATCGTCCCCGATGACTACCGCAAGACCACCATCAACCTCCGCTGCCCCATCGTTATAAACACGCGGGACAACATCGCGGCGCAGGTGATACTCACGGAGCAGTACGGCTTCAAGCACCCCGTATATTCCGAGGAGGTCTGATATGCTGGTAGTTACAAGGCGGCAGGATGAGCGCATCATCATTGCCGACAACATAGAAATTTCCGTTCTTGAGATAACCAAGGACAAGGTCAAGATAGGAATAAACGCACCGCGGGACGTTAAGGTCATAAGAAGCGAGCTTAAAGACGCAGAGCAGACCAACGAGCAGGCGGCGCACATTTCCGGAGCGGCTCTTGCGGGGCTTCTCGGGGCAAACAGCGTGAATAAATCGGAGGGAAAGTAAATGTCATCAAATACGATACGTTTTACGGGCATAAACTCGGGCTTTGATACCGAATCCATGATCGAACAGATGATGTCGAGCTATCAGACGAAGATCGACAATCAGCAGAAGAAGCTCACCAAGCTTTCGTGGAAGCAGGAAGCATACCGCGACATCACCACGAAGCTTACCGACTTCAAGAACAAGTATTTCGATATCCTGAACAAAAAGACCTACTTAATGACGCCGTCGGCGTTTTCCAAGTTCAACTCCACCATAACCACCAAGGCGGACGGCGACAAGGCAACGGGTCTTTCTGTTACAACGACATCCAGTTCCGTTGAGGGAAGCTATAAGCTGAAGCTTTCAAAGCTTGCAAGCGCTGCCACCGCAAAGGGCAACACCATAAAGCCCGAGAGCTTTTCGCTGGATTTTGACATGGCGGCGGATGAGTCCTTCCACACCAAGGAAACCGCGGACGACGGCTCCGTTACAAGAAAGTACAGCTTCGCGCTGGACGTTCAGGTCGGCGGTGTTACAAAGACGGTGTCCTTTGATGTTTCTGCGGCGGAAACCGACGGCGAGATAGACAAGGACGCATTCCGTGCGGACGCGCTTTCCGCGCTGAATACTCAGCTCCAGAAGTCGTTCGGCTATTCCGGAAGAACAGGCTCCGACGCTACCGGCGCAGTGGACGCTTCCGGCAAGGAGTGGTTCATCCAGGCGGAAGAGGGCGCAGACGGAAAGATCACGTTTGCGGTCGGCGGAAACGCGACTGCTTCCATCACCGAAAAGGACGGCGTTTTCGGCCTTGCTGACAAGAGCAGCAAGCTCGCGATCTCCATGCAGAGCGCCGTAACCGGCACCAACACTGTTTCCGTAAGCATAGGCGGGGTTACGAAGAACGTGTCCTTTGAGGGCGTCAGCTCCGCATATTACGACAGCAAGGACGAAGCGGGCAACGAAAGCATCCTCGCGGAATTCAACCAGTTGAAGATCGCCGCATATGCAAAGAGCTACAACCTTTCCGACGGCGACATCATAACGCAGGATCAGCTCGACAAATATCCTTACTCCACCGCGCAGGCTGCAAAGGACAGAAACGCTGCTGTGCTGAATGCTGCGCTGAACGAGGCTTTTGCGGATGAGGGCATAACCTTCTCCATTGATAACTCCTATGTGACCGCGACGAAGGACGGCAAGGAGATGGAGTTCTCCATGACCTCCGTAGAGGGCGGCACCCTCGGCCTTACCAAGGGAACATCCTCCAACAAGATAAGCGCAAAGACAAGACTTCAGGACATGGGTATCGCGGCGGACGCAGACGGCAAGTATGTCCTCAAGATAAACGACAAGGAGATATCCGTTGACGAAAATGCGACGATATCCGACCTTATATCCGAGGTGAACAAGAGCGGCGCAGGAGTTACGATGACATATTCCGCGCTTACGAACAGCTTCGAGCTTACCTCCAACGACATGGGCAGCGCGGAGAGCATTTCCATCGAGGGCAACGACATCACAAAGGCGCTCGGTATTACGGACGACAGCGGAAATATCAACAACTACACCGACGGCGAGAATGCAGTGTTCGAGCTGAACGGCGTTTCGATATACCACAACTCCAACAGCTACACCACCGACGGCACCACGTTCGAGTTCGGCGAGGATATGACGATAGGCGAAACCTACACCGTCGGCATCACCAAGAGCTACGATGATGTAAAGCAGAATATAAAGGACTTCATAAACGACTACAACCAGCTTATCAGCGATGTTTACGACCAGATAGGCACTTCTCCCAAGCGCGACGACAATAACGATACCTACGAACCGCTCACCGACGCCGAAAAGGAGGACATGAGCGAGGACGAGATAAAGAAGTGGGAGGATTACGCTAAGCAGGGCATTCTCTACAACGATACCACCATTTCGGGAATAATGTCGAAGATGAGAACTGTGCTTTACAACAGCGTAACGCTTGATGACGGCAGCAAGTTCGGTCTTTACAGCATGGGCATAAAGGCTTCCAGCGACTACGCCGACCACGGCAAGCTGGAACTGGACGAGGAAAAGTTCGACAAGGCGTTCGACGCTGACCCCGACGCTGTTATGAAGCTTTTCACCGACAGCAACGGCATAATGCAGCAGGCGAACAAGGTACTGGACGACGCAGTAAGGACCACCTCCACGAACAGAGGCAGCCTTATAAGAAAGGCAGGACTTGAGTCCGGCACCAGCGCCACCGACAACGAGATATACAAGCAGATGAAGAACATTCAGGACCGTATATCTTCGCTGCAGGATAAGTACGACAGCAAGGAAGAATACTGGTGGAAGGTATTCACGAACCTCGAGTCGATGATGTCCGACCTCAACAGCCAGTCGAGCTACCTGAGCTCCTACTTCGGCACGGGTTCGAGCACCTGATAACAACACAGAAAGAAAAGGGCACAGGATATGGTAAATCCTTATTCGGCATATAAGAAGCAGTCGGTACAGACCATGACACCGGTCGAGGTCGTTATAAAGCTTTACAGCGAGATAGAGCGGCAGCTTGCCATCGGCGTGAGCGCCGTTGAGGAAACGAAGGACTACGCAAAGGCGAACGCGGCGTTCCAGAAAGCGCAGGAGTGCATCGACGCGCTCCGCGAGGGGCTGGATATGTCCATCCCGATAGCGAAGAATCTCGAATCGCTGTACATATTCTTCTACAAGGAGATAATCAAGGCGAACATTCACAAGGACTGCACCGAGGTCAAGAAGATAATCCCGATGTTCGGCGATCTGCGCGACGCGTTCACGCAGATAAGCCAGATGACCAAGGAAGAGATCGAGGCGCAGGAAAAGGCTAACAAGAAATGATCCGATAAGGGGGGAGCTTTATGGCGGAGTTATTCGGCTGTGAAAGGGTCACGGAGCTGATGGAGCAGATACTTGAAACTCTGCAGGAATACGAGCGGCAGACTGACTCGATGATCTGGAAACGATACAGAAAGGTCTTATCGCCAGAAACGAGCTCATCGAGGACCTTGAGGATCTGAAAATTTCCGTAGAGGGCGCGATCGAATGCGAGGAGGAGCCCGAGCGTCAGCTTCTGAACGCGCTGGTGCACGGCAGCTACGTCGGCGTTACGCTGGACGAGGCGCACAAGAATCTCCAGCTTATCCAGCGCAGCATCACCATTGCCAAGCAGAGGATACTCGACAAGGACAGGGTGATCTCGGGGCAGTTCAGAAACCAGCACATGGATTCCCGCCGCGAGCTTGAGCAGCTCAAGCAGACCAAGCAGAAGATAGGCTACTACAACAGCGCGGTGGTCGGCAGGGCTACGGGGCAGTCTTTTAATAAGAATCTTTGATTGTTTTGTGAGAATTCACGGGACTGCTTGGTTATTATTTTCGGCAGTAATTTGCGATAGACTGTGGGGGGAAAACTCTTGTTTTCCCCCCACGCCCCCTTTAGCGCTTTGGGAGTCGGGTTGACGTTTCTGCTGTCGGCTTTCACTGCTTTACATTTTATAGGCGTGGGGTGTTTCGCTGTCTGCGGACAGCGACGAGGGTTCCACCCTCGACCCGCAAGGGGTGCGACCCCTTGACCGCGTGTTTTGGGCGCCTTAAAGACTAAATGTAGAGCGAAAACCAATACGCTGCGCGGCATGACGGCGCGCCCGGTGACACAACAAAAAACGGAGGAAAACCATGAAATGCACACTATGCCCGCGGAAATGCGGCGCCGACAGGGACAAAACAACGGGCTTCTGCGGCATGAGCAATGTCATCCGCGCCGCCCGTGCTTCCCTGCACCACTGGGAAGAACCCTGCATCTCCGGGACATCCGGCAGCGGTGCGGTATTCTTTTCGGGCTGTGTCATGCGCTGTGTATTCTGTCAGAACTACGACATCTCCGCCCTGCGCGGCGGCGCGGACATAACCGAACAGCGTCTGTCCGAGATATTCCTTGAACTGCAGTCGCAGGGCGCGCTGAACATCAACCTCGTCAACCCCACGCACTATGTTCCGCAGATAATTTCCGCGCTGGAGCTTGCGCGGGAGCGAGGGCTGAACATCCCGATAGTATACAACAGCGGCGGCTACGAACGGGTCGAAACCCTTAAAATGCTGGAGGGGCACATCGATATCTACCTCCCCGATATAAAATACTACGATGATGAAGCGGCGGTGCGGCTGTCCTCCGCGCCGCACTACTTTGAAACCGCCATGGCGGCGGTGGAAGAGATGGTGCGGCAGACCGGCGCGCCGCAGCTTGACGAAAACGGCATAATGCGCCGCGGAACGGTGGTTCGGCATCTTGTGCTTCCGAATATGTACAAGGACTCCGTGGAGATAATAACCCGCGTCGGCGAGCGCTTCGGCGGGAAGATACTTTTCAGCCTTATGAGCCAGTACACCCCCTTCGGAAAGGTAAAGACGGATGACGAATTCCTGAAAATGCGCCGCCGCATAACCACGTTTGAATATCGCAAGGCGCTGGACGCGGTGATAGCCGCGGGGCTGGACGGATATATGCAGGAGAAAAGCTCCGCCCGGGAAGAATACACCCCCGAATTTGATTTAACGGGAATCAAGGGTTGACAAGCGGGGATTTTTGCGTTATAATGTGAGTTGTGAAAAAACGGTCGGCAAAACGGAATGCGGTGAAAATCCGCAGCAGTCCCCGCTGCCGTAAGGAAGTTGCGCAGGCGTCGATATTGTCACTGGGGGCATATTTGCCCATGGGAAGGCAGGCGCGGCGTGTGATATTCCGAGCCGGAAGACCTGCTGCCGTTGTTTCGCAGACAGACAAAAAAGACAGAATTTTATCGGAGGAGTAAACAAACATGAAGATCACAAAGATCGCGGCAGGACTTGCCGCAGCGGCAGTATTCGCACTGTCCGCAGTATCCGCAGGCGCAGAAGCTACAGAGGAAGCACAGCCCGCAGGATACGTTTCCTTTACAGCGATCAAGAGCACCATCGGTCAGGGCTTCACAGTAGAGCCTGTACAGGTGCCTTTCTATGAGGGTGAAAACGGACTGGACGTTGTTAAGCGCGCAGTTGATACCCAGTACAGCGAGAGCGACTACGGTCCTTTCATCAACGGTCTTGCAGACGATGGCGAGGACGAGGTAACACTTCCCGACGCCATCGCAGAGGTAGTTACCGAAACAACAGGCAGAACCGCAGAGGGCTATCTTTCCTCCATGGACTACACCGCAGAGAGCGGCTGGACATACTTTGTAAACGGCGAGTATGCACAGGTAGGCATCGGCGACTACACTCCTGCTGACGGCGATGTTCTCGAATTTGAGTTCACAGTATACGGCTACGGCGCAGACCTCGGCGTTGACAACAGCAGCTGGGGCGGTGCGGCAGCACTCAAGGAAATGACAAACAAGGCAAAGCTTATCGCGCTCTGCGCGGCTGAACCCGACGCTACAAAGGACAGCCCCGAGTTCACAGCGGCTATGGAAACCCTCGCAATCTGGGAGTCCACACAGGAGGACATCGACAACGCAGTTGAGGCTCTTTCCTCCGATGTTCGCACAGAATTCCCCGATGACGACGAGATCGCAAACGAGCCTGTTGACGACGCAGATGACACCACCGATACAACTGTTCCCGACAAGACAGCTCCTGATACTGGTGTTGAGGGCATGGCGGTAGTTCTCGGCGCGGCTGTACTGGCTTGCGGTGCACTGGCTCTCGCAAAGAGAAAGTAATATGTCCGCAAAGCTGAGAAAAGCTTTTTCGGCGGTCTGCATGGCAGTTTTTCTGGCGGTGCAGACCGCTTTTTGTTTCGTTTCGGCGGTAACTCACGAGGAAAGAAGCGCGGCGATATCGGGGGTGTTTGAGCAGCTTGATATTGATGAGCTGCTGAACGGCGACACCGTTTCGATATGGGCGCCGCTGTGCCATATCCGACTTTACGGAACGGACGGCACGGAGAAATACGCGGAGAAAATGCTCGCCCATGCGGAGGACCTGGTTTCCCGGGAGGGATTTGTCACCCCGACGGACCTCGAGCGCACCTCGATAGTGCTTTCCATGCTTGGAAAATGCCCACGGGAGCTTATCGACAGGGCTGTATTTTTCAACGGGGATTTCGACAGGCAGGGACTTAACGCGTGGATATGGGCGCTCATCGCAGCGAATTGCTACGGCGCGGAAGCCCCCGAAAACGCGCTGAACACCCGCGAAAGCATAGCGGCTCACCTGCTGGAAAAGCAGCTTCCCGACGGCGGCTTCACACTTATGGGAACAAAGGCGGACGCGGACATGACCGCGGCGGCGGTGTATGCGCTGGCGGGAATGGATGGCGCGGAATATTCCTCCGCGGTGAATGCGGCGGTGGAGTGCCTTTCGGAAATGCAGCTTGAAAGCGGCGGCTTTATGACGATGGGCGTTGAGAACTGCGAGAGCGCTTCGCAGACGGTGATAGCGTTCTGCGCGGCGGGGGTGAACGACGAGCGGCTGACGCGGGCGCTGGACGCGATAATGACCTATCGGCGGGCGGACGGCGGCTTCGCGCATCTTCCCGACGGGGAAACAAACAGCATCGCGACGGTGCAGGCGCTGGAGGCGCTGACGGCGGCGGAACTTTCCGAGCGGGGAGAAATGCTGTTCGCGGCGGATAATTCTGCGGCGCGGGCGGATGATAATATTGCCGAAAATGAGGACGCGGTGTCTGATACGGGAGATAATCCTGCCGAAAGCGCGGATGTTCCCGAGAATGAAAACAGCACGCCTGACACGGGAGATAATGCCAACGAAAGTGCAGATATTTCCGAAAATGAGTACGGCACGCTCGACACGAGTTATAACTCCACGGACAGTGCGGATATTCCCGAAGATGAGAGCAGCGCGCTTGATACGGGCGATAACTCCGCCGAAAGCACAAATATCCCCGAAGAGAGCGGCGCGGAAGATACCACCGAAGCGGCATTCGGCGGCTTTCAGATAAAGCTGATAATATGCGTGATATGCGCGGCGGGGGCGGCGGTGTGCATTGTCGTTTTCGCGGCGAAGCGGCGGAAAGGCTTCCTTGCGGCGGCGCTGATATTTGCGACGGCAAGCGGCGGAGTGTGGCCTCTCGACATAAAGACCCCGGACGAATACTATGGGCAGTCGGCGGCGGACGGCATAACGGTGACGTTTTCGGCGGACTGCAAAACGGTGCTCGGGCGGATGGACGATATCGACGAGGTCGTGAACCCCGCGTCGGTCATTCCAGCGGACGGGGTGGTCATTCCTGCCTGCGAGGTGAGCGTACCCGAGGGCGGCACGGCGTTCGACGCGCTGACTGCGGCGGCGCGGGCGGAAAAGGTTCGGGTGGATTATACCGGCTCGTCCTACGGCGTGTATGTAAGCGGGATAGGGTACATTTACGAATTCGGTTTCGGGAGCCTTAGCGGCTGGATGTACAGGGTGAACGGCGAGTTCCCTAATGTTTCGGCGGGAAACTATGTCCTTTCCGAGGGGGACGTAGTGGAATTTGTATACACCTGCGACCTCGGGGCTGATGTGGGAGATGAATATTATGGCGACTAACTGCGATGAATGCGTGAATTATGTTTACGACGAGGAGTGCGGATATTACACCTGCCTTGTTAATCTTGACGAGGACGAGATGTACCGCTTCATACAGGGTACGAATTACAACTGCCCGTATTACGACCCCGATGACGAATACGCGCTGGCGCGAAAGCAGTGATATTTCGCATAAAACTGCGGAAAATGTCCCGAAAAGGGCTTGACAAACGGCATTTTATCTGATATAATAATGAAGTTAAGGCTGTAAATCAGTCATTGACCCCTTTCTCGCGCATCCGCGCGGGATATATATCCATAAGGAGGTGCTTTTAATGGCAAAGTTAGCAGAAAAGTATGAGGCAATCATCGTTTTCTCCCTGAAGAAGGACGAGGAGCAGATCAAGGCTCTGACAGCGAAGTTCGCTGACCTTATCAAGGATAACGGTACACTCACCAACATTGATGAGTGGGGCAAGAGAAAGCTCGCTTACGAGATCAACTACGAGAGCGAAGGCTACTATGTACTCTACAACTTCGAGTCCAAGCCTGAATTCCCCGCTGAGCTCGAGCGTATCATCGGTATCACCGACGGCGTTCTGCGTTCCATCGTAGTTCTCGCAAAGTAATTTTTGCGGCTTTCGTATCGGCAGGAGGTGCTTTGAGTGTATAACAAGGTCATCATGATGGGTCGCATCGTTAACGACCCCGAGTTAAGAACCACTCCGCAGGGAGTAAGCGTTTGTTCTTTCCGCATTGCTGTGGACAGGCGTTTTCAGACTAAGGGGGAGGAGCGCAAATCCGACTTCTTCAATGTTGTTGCATGGCGCCAGCAGGGAGAGTTTGTTGCCCGCTATTTTGGCAAGGGCAGGATGATCCTTATCGAGGGCGAGCTCAACACCAGACAGTACACCGACAAGAACGGCAATCCTTCTACATGGTACGAAATTGTTGCAGACAGGGCTAGTTTCACCGGAGAAGCGAAGCAGAACAGCGGCGCTTACGGTGGCGAAAGCTATCCCGCTCCTGCTCCGTCGGCGCCCCCCGCGCAGAGCTACAGTGCTCCGCAGGCTTCCGCACCCGCTGCGGATTTCTCCTCGGCGGCCACCGACGACGATTACCCGTTCTGACAAAGAACGACAAATTCCGTTTATCCATTCTATAAAGGAGGTTCAGTATCATGGCTGAAAAGTTTGAAAGATCCGCTCATCCCGTTAAGCGTGCCAGAAAAAAGGTATGCCAGTTCTGCGTTGACAGATCTGAATTCATCGATTACAAGGACGTTGCTAAGCTGAGAAAGTGCATGACAGAGCGCGCTAAGATCCTGCCCCGTCGTGTTACAGGCTGCTGCGCTTATCATCAGAGAGAGCTCACAACAGCTATCAAGAGAGCTAGACAGATCGCCCTCATCCCCTACACCGCTGAATAATTTTTATTCGCAATTCAAAACCGCCCTTTTCGGAGGGCGGTTTTTTGTTTTTGGGGAGTGGCGGGGTTGTAAACGTGATGTGTTGGATTTCGAAAATGGCGGGATGATTTTGGCGCAATGCGATGCTAATGGCGTCGCTAATGCGGTAAATTTGCGGCGGATTGGCATTACGCCCTTTTATCCGACGAGTTCTTTCAAAAACAGCCCACCGGGCTGTTTTTGAGGATAGGCGTTTGGAGGTTTACAATGCACCTCGGGGGGAAAACTCTTGTTTTCCCCCCGTACCCCCTTTAGCGCTTTTTAAGTCGGATTAACGTTTCTGATTTATGCTTTCACTGCTTGAAACTTTATAGGCGTGGGGAGTTTCGCTGTCTGCGGACAGCGACGAGGGCGCCGCCCTCGACCTGCGAGGGGGTCGCCCCCTCGACTGCGTGTATGGGTGCCGTAAAGACGAAAGGCAGTCGCTTCGACCGCGTGTATGGGTGGCGGTAAGACGAGGTGTGGACGCTTTAATTACGAATGCCGCAAAGCCGAGTGGCTGACTTCTCCGCGTATACGCCCACAAAAAAACACGCCCCCGAATTTCGGAGGCGTGCACTCACACATTATCAATCATCGGGAGTTATCTTCCAGATCTCACGCGCATAATCCGCGATGGTTCTATCCGAACTGAACTTCCCTGCGCAGGACATATTTATCCAGCACTTCTTCATGAACTCTTCCCTATTCTCGCGGTAATCCGCGTTAGCCTTCAGCTTCGCCTCAACATAGCTTTCGAGGTCGCCGAGCAGGTAATAATGGTCGGGTTTATGCCAGCTTGCGCCGTCCAGCAGCGAATAATACAGCTCCCTGAACGATCCGTTTCCGCCGTCGGAGAACGTACCGTCTATCAGCGTATTCAGCACGCGGGCGATCTTCTTGTTTTCCGCGTAGATACGGCGGGGGTCATAATTCGGCATTATCTCCGCAAGTTCCTCAACGCGGGCGCCGAAGATGTAGTTATTATCAATGCCTGCTTCCTCTGCTATCTCAACGTTTGCGCCGTCGTAAGTACCGAGGGTAACGGTACCGTTGAGCATGAACTTCATATTACCCGTGCCGCTTGCTTCCGTGCCCGCGGTGGAGATCTGCTCGGAAACATCCGCAGCGATTACAAGCTTCTCGGCATAGGAAACATTATAATTCTGCACGAAAACTACCTTTATCGCGCCGAATATTTCGGGGTCATTGTTCACAAGCTTTGCGATTTCGTTGATATACTTTATAATAGCCTTTGCGCGGGCATAGCCGGGGGCGGACTTTGCGCCGAAGATAAATGTTGTCGGCGTGAAATTCGTGATACTGCCGTCCTTAATGCCATAGTATATATAAAGTATGCTGAACGCATTGAGAAGCTGGCGCTTGTATTCATGCAGGCGCTTTATCTGTATGTCGAAAATGCTGTCGGGGTTGATGCTTACGCCTTCGTGCTCCGCGATATAATCCGCGAGAGCGCGCTTGTTTTCTGCCTTTATTGCGGAGAAGCGCTCGAGCTGGGTCTTATCGTCGGCGTATTTTTTGAGGTTTTTAAGCTGGGAAAGGTCGGTTATCCAGTTTTCGTTTCCGAGCAGTTCTGTTATCTGCGCGGAAAGCGCGGGGTTGCAGAGGGCTATCCAGCGGCGGGGGGTGATACCGTTAGTCTTGTTCTGGAAGCGCTCGGGATAAAGCTCATACCACTCGGGCAGGGCGTCGTGCTTGAGGATTTCGGTATGAATGCGGGCAACGCCGTTGGTGACACTTGTGCAGTATATCGCCATTTTTGCCATATGCACAACGCCGCCGGACACGGGCTTCATAAGGTCTATCTTTTCTCTGGGCATACCGCGGCGGTACATATCAGCGATGAATTCCTCGTTTATGCGCAGGATTATCGCATAAATTTCGGGGAGGAGTTCTTCCATGAGGTCGGTGCCCCATTTTTCGAGGGCTTCCGCCATGATGGTATGGTTGGTGTAGTTGAATGTTTTCTTCGCGATTTCGAGAGCCTTTTCGAACGGCATTTCGAAGCTTGTTGTCAGCACGCGGATAAGCTCGGGGATAGACACGGTGGGGTGGGTATCGTTGAGCTGGATGGAGTTATATTCCGCGAAGCTTTCGATGTTTCTGCCCGCGCGCATATGCTTTCTCACGAGGTCGGCGATGGAAGCGGCGCAGAAGAAATACTGCTGCTTTAAGCGGAGCAGCTTGCCCTGACGGGTGTCGTCGTTGGGGTAGAGGGTGCGGGAGATATTTTCCGCTTCTATCTGACCGCGGCAGGCTTCGTTGTAGTCCTGACGGTTGAACGCGTCGAAATCAAATTCGTTGACGGGCTCCGCCTGCCAGAGGCGCAGGGTGCCGGCGAAATCGTTCTTGTATCCGAAAATAGGCATATCATAAGGAACGGCAATGACATCCCCGGTGGAGAAATGCACGGTCACTGCGTCGCTTTCCGCGCGGCGGCTCCATGGGTCGCCGAATTTTGTCCAGTCGTCGGCATATTCACGCTGGAAGCCGTTCTCGATGGTCTGCTTGAAAAGACCGTACTTATAGCGGATGCCGTAGCCCGTCAGCGGCAGGCGCATGGAAGCGGCGCTGTCGAGGAAGCAGGCAGCCAGTCTGCCAAGCCCGCCGTTGCCGAGGGCGGCGTCCTCTATCTCCTCAAGGTCGCAGAGGGACGCGCCGGCGCTGTTGAGCAGCTCCTCGGCTTCGTCGTGCAGACCAAGGCAGAGGATATTGTTGTATATTGCGCGGCCAACGAGGAACTCCGCGGAGAGGTAGCTTGCGGAGCGGCCCTTCGGGGCGCTTTTCTTCATCATGGGCACTGCCTGCTTCATTATCGCGCGGGAGAGCGCGTCGTGAAGCTGCGGCGCGGTGGGGGTGCCGTCGATGTCCATATCGGCGAGCAGCTCGGTGAAATCCTTTTTGAGCAGGGTCTTGTCTATCATAAATGTATCTCCTTCTGTTGCATGGAAAGTTGATACCATTATTATAGCATAATTCTTCCGTTAAATCAAGTGCAAAGCGCCGCGCCGATTTACAAATATGATAATTAATAAGACATACTGTTGATTATTTTGGTTAAAATGCACATTCTCGGCGCGGGAAATTCTACACACGAAATCGGCGTTTTGGGGTGATTTGACGTGAAAAACGTGCTTTTGCTTCTTGAAATAACGTTAAAACTATGTTATAATTATACTATTCAAGCGGTATGGGTAAGCTATGCCTTTGGCGTGGCGCCGCTGTTGAGATCACGCAATGATCGCATTGCGGGGGGAATGGAGGTAATCCGGTGAAAAAATTCTCGTATGTAGCCACTGACGTAAACGGTAAAACCGTCCGCGGTCAGGAAATGGCGGAGGATTATATCGAGCTTCAGCAGAAGCTGAAGGAACGCGGACTGTACTGTACTAGATACCGTGACATCGGCGCTAACAACGCAAACGACGTCAAGTACAAGTTCAAGACAAAAGAGGTATCGTTCATAAGCAGACAGCTTGCGTCCATGACGTCGGCGGGTCTGTCACTCGTAAGGGCGCTCTACATACTTCAGGAGCAGCAGGAAAACAAAAAGGCGAAGGCAGTTCTTCTGGACATCTACGAAGAGGTTCAGAAAGGTAAATCCTTCTCGGACGTGCTCAACTCGAAGCCGGGCGTTTTCCCGGACCTGTTCGTGAGCATGGTTTCCGCCGGTGAAGCTTCCGGTACGCTGGACCAGATGCTCAACCGAATTTCCGACCACTTTGCAAACGCAAACAAGACCGCCAACAAGGCGAAGAGCGCGATGGTTTATCCTCTCGTGCTTGCAGTCCTGCTTATCGCGGTAATCATACTGCTGTTCGTTGCGGTACTTCCGCAGTTCGGCTCCATGATGGATCCCGAGGATATGTCGCCGCTTTCCGCAGGTCTGATGGCGTTCTCCGATTCGCTGATTAATCAGTGGTATGTTTACGTTATCGTTATCGCGGCGCTGGTCGTTCTGATCTGGTTCATGCTGAAGACCCCCGCGACAAGGCTCAAGTTCGATGAGCTTATCCTTAAAATACCCAAGGTCGGAAAGCTTATCTCTACCCTTTACACCGGACGTTTCGCAAGAAACATGGCGAACCTCTACGGTGCGGGTCTTCAGATGGTGGACTGTATCGAGAAATCCGTTTCCGTTATAGGAAACTCCTATGTAACGGAGCGCTTCAAGGACGTTATCGCCGATATCAAACTCGGTGAGAGTATGTCCAAGTCCATCGAGAAAACAGGTATATTTGAGGGAATGTTCACCTCTATCATTTACGTCGGCGAGGAATCCGGTACGCTCGACACCATCCTCGGCAAGGCGGCGGATTACTACGACGAAGAGGCTGACGCAGCCATCACAAAGCTCGTAGGTCTTATGGAACCTCTCATGATCATCATCATGGGTATCGCGATAGGTATATTCCTCGCAGGTATGTTCCCGATGCTCTACGGCAGCATGACAAATATTTCCTAATAAAACCGAAAATCAGACTTTATGAGGTGAAAATATGCTTTCAATAGATATTACCGACAGACAAATAAAGCTTGTAAGAGGCGTTCACAGCGGTAACAAGATAAGAGTTCAGGACGCGGATATGCGCGAACTCTCCATGGGCATGGTATCCAACGGATACATAACGGATGTCCCCATGGTAGCGGCGGAACTCAACGATATCATCAAGACCAAGGATATCAAGGAAAAGGACGCCATCGTTACCATCACATCCAGCTCCATAGTCTACAAGGAGCTGCTGCTCGCAAAGCCCAAGAGCATGAAGAACCCTGCGATCATCGAGGCGATGATCCAGTCCAGCATGAATATTTCCAACGAGTACAACATCTCGTTCACCATCGCGGGCGAAACCGAGGACGAGGAGAAGAACAAGCTCATCAAGGTCATCGCGGCGGCGTGCCCGCAGCGTCTTGTTGACGGATATGTAAGACTGTTCTCCCACATCGGTATCTCCCTCAAGGGCGTTAACATCTCCAACAACTCCGTAACGCGCCTTATCCTCAATATGCCGAAGATGGCGGAGAGAATGCCCCTGCTGCTTATCCAGATAGACAAGGGCTTCCTCAACATGAACCTCTACGAGGACAATCAGCTCGTATTCTCCCGTTATTTCAACGTTGACCCCAACGACTACGATAACGCTCCGAACTACCTCACCCGCGCGGTATACGACAACCTGTTCAGAATGCTGCAGTTCATCCGCAGCAGAAAGGGTGCGAAGCCGCTGAAGGAGATCATGTTCTACGGCGACATCGAGAACTTCATCGAGCTTACAAATACGATCTCTTCTTTCAATATTCCCGCGAATGTGCTGTCCACTCCGACAAGCGTTATCACCATGACGGAGATAGACTTCACAAAGTACGCGAACGCCATCGGTGCGCTCTACCGCCGCAACAAGGAGCTGGAGCACATCAACCTGCTGGAAGCTACCTCCGCAAAGGAATCCAAGGGCATGAACGGCTTCCTGCTCGGCATGGGCGCTGCCTGCGCGGGCGCGGTACTCGTCGTTGCGGGCATATGCGTCGGCCTTGAGATAGTCAACAGCAGCTACAAGCGCGAGATAGACAACGTTCAGGCGCAGCTTGACGCCCCCGCACTCGTTGCGGACCTCGCGACGGTGGATACAAGACAGGCGATGCTTCAGGGCTTCGAGCAGTACAACTCCAGCGTAAACCAGACTGTCCTGCTGTTCAACTACCAGCCCAAGGTACAGA
This sequence comes from Escherichia coli, assembly GCA_963641955.1. Classification (GTDB taxonomy): domain Bacteria; phylum Bacillota; class Clostridia; order Oscillospirales; family Ruminococcaceae; genus CAG-115. The sequence continues at coordinate 12,316 of CAVIFG010000001.1, read as the reverse complement.
GCTATGTTATCAACAAACTCCTCGAACCCATAACCAACGACGATGGAATACTTTCCGGCAAGGAAAGACTGGATGTTTCCGAAATTTCCATCAACGGCTATGAGGTAAATGTTGTATTCAAGGGGCTCTGCAAGGGCAACCCCGCGCACATTCCTTCTGCATATGCGGAGTATCTCACCGAAAAGGTAAAGAACAAGTACGGCGACCCCTATTTCAACGGCGTCGAATACACGGGCTTTGAAAAGATGAACATAACCGAGGGCGCGACCTACGCAATGCTTTCGGAGAAAGATATCGAAAAGTACGATACAATATTCAGCTTTGAGATCACGATGCAGCTCAACATGGGCAGCGACGAAGAGAATGCTACCGTGGACCTTGAGCCCGACGCATCCATTGATGAAACAGCAGGAGGTATCGAATAATGAAACTCAGTAAGCAGGAGCGCATTGCGGCGCTTATTATTGCAATAATCGTTATCCTTGCGGTGGGTATTTTCGTGTTCATCAAGCCCAGATTCGAGGCCATCGGAACCACCGCGGCAACCCTCAACACCAAGCAGCAGGAATATGTCACCGCGCTTGAGAAGCAGTCCACCAAGGATGACCTGAAAACACAGGTAATGGACGCATACGAGCAGGGCGAGCACCTTGCGGATATGTTCTTCCCCGAGCTTACAACATATCAGGCAGACCAGGAATTCAGAGCATTCCTCGCGCAGTGCAAGTCAAACGTTATTGTTGAATCCATTCAGGTAAGCGAGCCTTCCACCACCACCCTCGGCACATCTTTCTACACCAAGGAAGAGGTTGTGTACGACCTCAAGACCTACGTTACACAGGGGCTTGAAACCTCCGAGGAGGAGCTTGCGGCGCAGAACCGCCTTCAGATACTTCAGGACGCTCTCGGCGGCGCACAAACCATCGGTTCCATCACGGTCGAATTCACCGTAAGCGCGCTCGAGCAGGAAGAGCTCATCAAGTTCAGCGATGAGATCAACTCCTATTTCAAGGATGAAAACGGCACCACGACAAGAAAGGCTATTCTTCTTAACGGCGCAGAATTCAGCTATCCCCTTATAGATAACGAGTACGACGCGCTTGTAGATGAACTCAACGCCAAGGGCGAAGAGGACGGTACCAAGGCGCTCTACAAGAACGCAGGCAAGACCATGCCCGCCACCGAGAGCAATGGAGAGAGCGCTGCCAACAACAGCGATGATACCCTTTCCGTAAGCGACTACCTCTACTCCCTCTCTACCAGCGTTACATTCTTCAGCGTTGAGCGTATGCTCGACCCCACCGACCAGCTCGATGCGCAGGACGGTATCGTTTATTGAGTTCCCGGCATAGAATGTAAGATGTAAGGACGACGATCGGCGGCGAGCCGATGGAGGTACGATATTAAATGACACACACATTAAGAAAATACCTCAGCAGCCGCGGAAGCGCGCTGTTTATGGTACTCAGTACGATGACCGCACTGATAATTGTGGCGATGGCAATGTATTTTTCCGTTGTTTCGTCGCGCTCTGTCCAGTATGCGGTATTTAATCAGGAGCAGTCGTATCAGTCGGCTGTTTCCATCTCCGACGTGCTGCTTTCGGGCTTGAAAGACGGCACATTTGCCGCGGGCAGCAACGACCTGCTGTCGGTGCTGGACGGCATGAACGAAAACGACACCATCACCACTGGCAGCAACGGCTTCGAGAGCCTCGGCGCAACGGGCACGACCCGACAGGACGAGGATCAGGTCGGAGCATACACGGTGAGCATCACCCGCCTTGGCGATGAAACCATCGACGGCGACGAAAACAAAACTTTCGATATCGCCACCACAACTTATGTGAACGGCGTTGCGGAAACTGTCCACAGCTACGTTCATATCAAGGTGACCACAAACGAGCCCGAAAAGGGCGACACGCAGGTGTTCGCATCCACGGGTTACGTTCCGAACGACACCTACCTCGAGGGCGGCGTGTTTGAAACAGACGTGTTCTTCGATAACGAGAACACCGTACTCAATGCATACGGCGGCAAGGCGCTGAACTTCAAGGGCAACCTTTACTGCGGCGGCTCCCTTACGCAGAACAGCTATGTCAACGGCGCCAACACGGATGTTTCCCTCTGGGCGATAAGAAACAACTTCTCCTCCACGGATACCTGTAACCAGCTTACCAAATTGGCGCCGGGAAGCATCGTTATGATAGGCGGCGACCTTATTCTCAGAGGACAGGGCGGCTGGGAGAATGCCGATGTATATGTAAACGGCGATGTTTACCTTTACAACAACTACGGCATGAGCTCGGTAAACCTTTATGTAAACGGCAATATGTACCTGCTGGGCGACCAGTCCAGTCCGTGGGGCGACAAAAACTACAACTTCAAGTCCATCCACTATTCAGATACCACAAAGGTATATGTAAAGGACGGCCAGCGCAGCGCAATGGTAAATAAATTCGGCGCTGACACCATGGGCGTTTTTGTTGAGGGCAGCGAGTACAAGGGTTACCTCAACTCCGTCGGAAAGTTCGTTAAGTGGGACGGCACCGAGGGCATCGAGTATGATGACTTCATTTCCACCCTTGACGAAGCAACTTCTACCTGCACATATTACAAGTGGGTAATAAACGACGGCATGGACGATAAAGGAAATCCCAGCAAGGAGCAGAAAAAGCTCGATTCCTATGTTAAGGAGCTCGATACTGCTTCCGGCACAGACGTGCACATGACCTTCCAGTACAATCTTAGCGATCAGAAGGATATCGACGGCGTTCCGAAACAGACTTATGTTCACACTGTTGAGTATGAAAAGGGAGTGCTCGAGGGCTTCATCGTGGATGACATCACCTGTGAAAAAGGCAACACATCCAGCAACCACATAGCGCTGATAATCGACACCGGCGATGACCCTGAAAATGTCATGACGATACGCGTTTCCGGCAACCGTGATTATGACGGCGACGGCGTAAATGAATCCTTCTCGTGGTATCCTTTCCCGAAGCATGATTCTTCCGTATATATGACCGTTCTTGTAAAGGGACGCGGCTCTCTGATTGTAGACATCCCCAAGGGCATTACATATCAGGACGAGCGCGACGTTGTGTTCCAGCACTACAACTGGTTTATGCTGCTCGGCGGTACCATCGGCAACAGCGGCGGCGTTGAGTATTACAACTCCTCCGGCGTACGCAGCAGCAGCACCGCGGCAAAGGCGGCAACCTTTATCCACGACGACTGCGGCGAGAGCGGCGACGCGTGCACCTACACCGAAAAGACCCTCACAGAAAAGTGCAAGACCTGCGGCACGAAGATGGAGAGCGTGACCTGCGCAAGACACGAATACACCATTAAATACTGCCCCAAGTGCAACCCCGACGCCATCAACCGCGACAGCAGCAAGAAGCCTCATGCTCTCTGCAACAACAGAGTTGACAGGCAGGAGATAGACAAATATCTCAGCACCAATGCTACCGTCAAGGCGAACATGGAAAAGGACAGCAGCGGAAACATAGTATATCCCACAACAAACATCTTCCTCGTATCCTGCGATGAGAGTGCTTCTATCCGCCTTTCAACAAAGGCAACGGGCGAAACCATCATGCAGAACGCATTCTTCGGCTACATCTATGCGCCGTACATGACCTTCAAGGCATACGGCGACAACGCCGGCGGCGGATATGTTAGATTCTTCGGCGGTATGACCGTTTCGGACTACATCATCGACGACTCGATGTCGTTCCTGTCCTGCTGGCCCGAGAAGCTTCCCACGGAGCTGATGGGCGACGAGTGCTTTGATAATAAGCTTGACGGCGTTGCTACCAAGGGCTGGAAGATATCCCTCGGAAGCCATTAAGGAGGTTACGGCATGAAAAAGCTATTTTCAAAGAGAAGCGGCTTTACGCTTGTCGAAGTCCTCGTGGCGTTTGTAATTTTCGCGATAATGGCGGCGATGGTTTTGCAGATCATCCGCCTTGCCATTGCGCAGAGAGGCTCCAACCAGAATTTCGAGCAGGAGCTCAACAAGGACGAGGAACTGTATGTCAAGAGCGGCATGGACACCACCTATGACGCAGGAAATAAAACAGGCGAACTCACCTTCGATTTCTCGGGTTCATCAGGACCCACAATGTCCATCGACTACGAACTGAAGGGCTCCGACGGCACCAACTCCCCCGAGGGTCTGAACTACGTTGTCGGCAACGTAGACTACTCCGCATCGGGAAACAAGGCGCCCGGAAGCGTTGACCCCGGAAGCTCCTCAAGCTCCGGCTCGCAGAGCTCCAGATATGACACCCGCATCACGGGAACAAAGGGCATAACCTCAATAAATATATATGATATCTTTGAGGATACCTCTTTCAGCAGCCCCGAGGGCTATCACCGCTACATTTTCAATATGAGCGTTGACGGAGATAAGATGGCAGCCGAGGATGTAAAATACGCGCAGATAAAGCTGTACCTGTATTCCACCGAAGTCGATGCCACAAAGAGCGCCGTTGAGTACACCGACACAAAGGGCAAGAAGTACACCAAGACGGTTTACCAGCCCGCAAACGTTATAGAAGCTGGTTATGTTCAGGGAAGCGTAAGCAATTACGATTCTTCAAAGCTCACCTCGACCCGCGTCGGCGAATATAACGTCGAAAGACTTACGGGCAACGGCATAAGAATAGGAACCCCGTTCAGCGGAAGCGGTACGCCTTTTGAAATGAAAAATATAATCTACTTCTATGTTGTCACCGATAAGGAGATTTCCACATCCACCAATTCGTTCGGCGATAATGCGGAAATAATTACAGGCTCGTCCACTTCTGCCTACCAGGCGTATCCCATATATGACGACGACGGCAAAAAAACCACTGATACCAGCGTAAACATCTACGGCGCATACCAGTACAAAAAGACATACAAATAAGGAGGCGTTGTCATGATGAAAAAAATCAGGAGAGCGCTTCTCCGAAAGAACAACGGCGGCTTTACGCTGGCGGAAGTCATCGTATCCTGCGCGCTGCTGGGCATTCTTCTTGTGGGAATGATGGCGTTCATCACACCCGCGCTGAAAATGATGCAGACCGAGGAGGTCGACAGCCGCGCAAAGACAGTCGCCGAAACCATCGACGCTTACATAAACGGAAGCATAAGAAACTCCGTTTACGTCGCGATGTTCGAGCACGCAAACATGGCGGAAGATATCAATGACATGAGCGGCTCCATCTATCAGAACGTTGCCCTCAATAAAATGAAGGACTTCTGCTTAAAGCCCGACAACATCGCCGTGTACGAGCTGAAGTGCATCGCGATACGCCAAGTGTACGACACCAAGCGGCAGGAATACAAGTATGTTGTCACCAGCGAGAGCGTTATCAATAACGACGTAAGGCTCGACGCAACAAAGACCTACGAGGTTTTTGAAAAGTGCTTCTACGACGGGCTTTACCCCGAAATAACCCTCACAAGGCTTACAAATCAGGTGGACGGCGAGCCTGCGCTCGACCCCGCCGATGTGAAGACCGTCCCCGCGATGGAAACCCACGTCAACATCTACACCGATGTGAACAGGGACATAAGCAGTCTTGCACTTTCGGGCAAGGGCTACATAAACTTCATAAACATCCGCAGCGGAATACTTAATTCCGGCGATTTCAAGATCTACCCCGAGTCCGACACCACCGTCCGCTCCGCAGATGACGCAACGGCGGCGTATGGATACGAGGGCGATACCTTTATCTACTACGTTTCCAGAAAGGCAACGTACAACGCAGCGCCCGTAACGCCGTAAAACAGCGGCGCACGGCGGTTTTCCTGCGGGAATGTTTCGCGGCATTGCACGGCGGGATGCCTGCGTATTGCATAGCAGATTTTCCTGCGGCAATACAGCGTGAACGTTCTGCAAATCTTAGCGGGAATATATGCGATATGCCGAGCGAAAACGCCCGACGGCATAGCCCCCGTCAAAGGCATTGCGGCGATTATCCGCAAAATTGCACGGCAGTAACGCCGCGCACACCCATCCGAAAAAATTCATAAAAAAATTCGGGGCGTTTCCTCGCCCCGAATATTTACGGATATCAGATGAAGCTCATGTACCAGTCCATGATGAGCTGCCCGTAAAGCCAGCCCGCGGCGATGCCCACGGAAAGGAACGGGCCGAACACCATGCGGCGGGAGTACTTGACCTTGACGACAAGATCCTCCTTTATGAAGATCTTGAAGCCGCCCTCGCGCTCGTCCGTGATATTTTCGCGGAGCGTCCTGCTGAGAGCCGCCTTGTCGGGCAGACCGTGCCAGACGTTTTCGTCGAGGAATTCCCACTCGATATCGGGTTTTCCGTCGCTTATGCCGCCGACGATGATGTCGTCGTGGCCCTCGGTGACGTAGCCCGAATCACGGTCGAGCTGCTCCTGATACCAATCCATGGCGATTTCCTTTATCTTTTCGGAGATCTCCTTCTCCGCCTTGCGGTCGCGGAGCTTCTTTATGGTGCCGTATATCGCGCCGAGAAGTATTCCGATGAACAGCGCGGGGAACACCCTGTAGCCAAGCAGCAGCGAGGCTCCCAGCATAAGCTGAAGATCGCCGCCGCCCATTCCTCCGATAAGAACAAGGATAACGAAAAGCACCCCGACGACTCCCATCGAGATAAGGCGCTCATACCACACTATCTCCGGGAAGACGAAGAACGCGGATACGCCCAGCACCGCAACGGTTATGCTGCACCAGTACGGTATCTCGAAATGGTCGATGTCTATACCGCTGACGCAGATGAGCACCGCAAACAGCACGAATGCGTACACAAGTTCCCACGAAAGCCCGAAGCGGATGAATGCCAGCAGGTAAAGCACCGCGCAGCACGCTTCGAAGATCATGTATCTCGGCGAAACCTTCGCGCCGCAGTAGCGGCATTTTCCGCGGAGAAACAGCCAGCTGAATATCGGGAACATATCGTACCACGCCAGCCTGTGGCCGCAGGAAAAGCAGTGCGACGGCTCGGTGATTATCGACTGCTTCAGCGGAGTGCGCAGTATGACCACGTTCAGAAAGCTTCCGATAACGGAGCCGAAGATGAATACAAACACACCAAACACTATCTGCATGATGTCCAAAGTCATGTGAATGACCCCCTTAATATATTGTAATAGTATTTTACCATACTTTATGATATATTTCAAGGGCAAATCTTCCCCGCCGCTTCGGAAAGCGGCAATTATCCGACCTCGGGAGGGGTCGGCAGCCTGACCTGAAAGGAAGAATTTTATAAGATGCCAGCACCAATCAAAAACCTGCCTATCGGTAAGATCCTCGTTGAGAACGGCTTCATCAACGAAAAGCAGCTGGAAGAGGCTCTCGAAAAGCAGAAAACCAGCGGCGGAAAAATGCTCGGCGATGTCATGCTCGAGCTGGGATTTGTTTCCGAGACCCAGCTTGCGCAGGCGCTTTCAATACGACTGAAAGTGCCCTTTGTCGACCTGTCCACCGTGCAGATCAACACCGAAGCGGTAATGAAGATACCCGAGAACGTCGCAAAGGAAAAGACCGTTTTCGCCTACGGTATCAATCATAACCGCCTGCTCGTCGCAACGAACGACCCCGTAAACTTCTACATCTTTGAGGACTTAAAGGTGCAGACGGGCATGGAGATCGTTCCGCAGATATCCACCAAGACCGCCATCGAAGCGGCCATCGGCAGGTTCTATTCGTCGCAGGCGATGGACAACGCCGTGAGCGACCTCGAAAGCGAGCAGATGACCCAGCAGGAGGCATCCCAGGCGGAATCCGACGCGAGAGTCGACAACGCGCCTATCGTTAAGCTCGTTAACATGATGGTCGAAACGGCGTTCAGAGTAAACGCGTCGGATATCCACATCGAGCCGTTCAAGACGAGAACGCGTATCCGCTATCGTATCGACGGCGAGCTTGTCGAGCAGGACATGAAGGTGCCCATCTCGTTCCATAACTCGATAATAACGCGTATAAAGATCCTCGGCGGCATGAACATCGCCGAGAAGAGAATCCCGCTGGACGGACGTTTCGGAACGGTCATCGACGGCGTCAACCTCGACGTCCGTGTATCCACCATCCCCTGCGTATACGGCGAGAAATGCGTTATCCGTCTGCTTTCCACCGCGGACGAAAAGACCAGAAAGATAACCGACCTCGGTATGACGGAATATAACTACGAGATGTTCAAGCAGATAATCCGCTGCCCGAACGGCGTTATGCTGGTTACGGGGCCTACCGGTTCCGGTAAGTCCACCACGCTTTATGCGACCCTCGGCGAGCTTTCGCAGCCGAATGTAAATATCGTTACGGTCGAGGACCCTGTCGAGAAGAAGATAGACGGCGTAAACCAGTGTCAGATAAACGCCAAGGCGGGCATGACCTTCGCGGCGGCGCTCCGCTCCATACTTCGTCAGGACCCCGATATCATAATGGTCGGAGAGATCCGTGACGGCGAAACCGCGGATATCGCGATACGCGCCGCTATCACGGGACACTTCGTGCTTTCTACGCTTCATACCAACGACGCGGCTTCCACCATCGTAAGACTTGTGGACATGGGCGTTGCGCCGTACATGGTCGCTTCCTCCCTCGTTGGCATCATCGCGCAGCGACTTGTTAAGCTGCTGTGCAAATCCTGCAAGGAAACATTCACGCTTACCGACCCTGCGGATCTCCGCCTTGTCGGAAAAACAAGCCCCGTCGACATCTGCCGCGTTCACCCGGGCGGATGCAAGGCGTGCCACGGCTCGGGCTATGCGGGCCGAACCGCTATCCATGAGATAATAGTTACATCCAACGATATCAAGGAGCTTATTTCCCGCGGCGCCACCGCCGAGGAGATAGGCGCCAAGGCGACGGAGAACGGCACCCGTCTGCTGCGCGACAACGTTGCGGAAATGGTACTCGCGGGAAGAACCACCATGGATGAGCTTGTCAAGGCGACATATACAGTCTGATAACGGCATATCATACCAATAAGTCATGCGATAAGGAGATAAAACAGTGGAAGTTAACAACATTATGGATATCAACAGGATACTTGACGAGGCGCGCGACCTCGGCTGTTCCGACCTTCATTTTACGGCGGGTCTGCCGCCGGTGGTACGTCTGCACGGCTCGATAAGAAAGCTCGGCGGCTACCCCGACTGCACCGAACCCATCATCGTAAATATAATCAACCAGATAACGTCCATCAAGCATAAATCCCAGATATCCAAGGGACTGGACACCGACTTTTCCTACGTTTCCACATCGGGTTACAGACACAGAGTAAACGTGTACAGACAGCGCGGCTACCATGCCGTGGCGATTCGTCTGCTGCGCAACGATATACCTACCCTCGCGGACCTCAGCCTGCCTGCAACGCTGGGCGAATTTTCCCTTGCGCCCCGCGGACTGGTGCTTGTAACAGGCCCTACGGGTTCCGGTAAATCAACCACCCTTGCGGCGATGATAGACCACATCAACCGTCAGAAGAACTGCCACATCATCACCGTAGAGGATCCTATCGAGTATCTTCACACACATAAGCAGTCCATGGTAAACCAGCGCGAAATAGGACAGGATGTCGACAGCTTCGCGGGGTCGCTGCGTGCGGCTCTCCGTGAGGACCCTGACGTTATCCTCGTCGGAGAAATGCGTGACTTCGAAACGATCAACGCGGCTGTAACCGCGGCGGAAACAGGTCACCTTGTATTCTCCACACTGCATACAACGGGCGCTGCGGAAACCATCGACCGTATCATCGACGTTTACCCCCCGCATTCGCAGGGTCAGATACGCTCCCAGCTTGCGAACTCCGTTGTCGGAATTATTTCGCAGACGCTGGTTCCCACCGCGGACGGAAAGGGACGCTGTGCGGCTCTCGAGATACTCGCGGCGACGGACGCAGTCCGCTCCATGATACGCGAGGGCAAGATATTCCAGATACCCACCGCCATCGCAACGGGTAAGAAATACGGAATGTTCACCCTTGACCAGGATCTCGCGCGCCTTGTTCGTACCGGTAAAATTACCGACCAGACCGCCCGCGCAAGATGCCAGGATCCGAACGAATACAAGCGCTACCTCGAAGCGGGATTCTGATTTCGCAGGAATATTCCTGTCATTTTTACCAAAAACGCACTTACATCTTGCAGAGGTTATGTAACAAATGCACTGTTACACGCGAATTTAACATAGATTTCCGTCAAAATACACAAAAACTTCACTCTGAAAAGATTGAAATGTACGAATTTGTGATTTGGGCTGATTTTCGAGCGAAAAACCCTTGCAATTTAAAAACGTTTGCGGTATAATGTAAACACAGCAGAGATACAAAGGCTGCTGAACTTAACAAGGATATAACCCCGCCGGGGTTATACATAAAAAATTTTTTTCAGGAGGTCTTTATCATGATAAAGAAGCTTCAGGCCCTCAAGAAGAAAAAGGGCTTCACACTGGTCGAGCTGATCGTTGTTATCGCAATCATCGGCGTACTCGCAGCTATCCTGGTTCCTACCATGCTTGGCTATGTTACATCTTCCAGAGTAACATCCGCTAACTCCACAGCTGCTTCCATCAAGAACAACGTTGACACATTCCTTACCAACGCTGATACAGCAGGCTACGGAATGCTCAAGGGTTCCGGAAACAACTCTAAGATTGATATTTCTGTAGATGGAGGCACATGGACTGTTACCAATGGTACCAAGGGCGCATTTAAGAATGGCAATGGTAAGACATGGGCAGGTAGCGGTTCTGGTAAGGCTGGCGGTACTAAGTCTGGTGTTTCCGATCCCGAAACCCTGCTTGCTATCGAACTGGCTGACCTCTTCCCCGAGATTCAGACTGCTTCTATGCTGATTTATGTTGAGGGCGGCAAGACACTGGCTGTTGCTTATACAACTGACACAAAGAACAAACTTACTGAAGGCACCGACTGCCCCACTATTACAGCAGGTGCTGCAGCAACAGGTAGCACAGGCGCAACATCCGGTGGTTGGTCTGCAACAACATTTGCTTGGGATAACTCCACAGCAGGTGTTTCCTCCACTGGCTTCATCGTTGGTACTGCTCCTACAGTAGCTCTTGGCTAATAACTAAGGCTAGGTTGGGACACCAACTCCTAAATGACACCAATTTCCTCGGCGGCGCAAGCCGTCGGGGAATATGTGTTATTCGGAGATAATTTATTTGTTTATGCCATGCGCTCTGCGCTCGGCGGAAACAAGGAAATTATGCAGTTTCTTTGCGGGAGGTTTTATATGATTCAGTATTTACAGAGGATGCGGGCGAAAAAAGGTTTCACCATTATCGAGCTTGTTGTCGTTATTGCGATAATCGGCGTGCTCATTGCGATAATCGTCCCGAATTTATCCAACGACAGCGCTAAGGCGCAGGCGGCGGACACAAACGCGACGACGTTCTATTCCGCGGTGCAGTATTGCTTCACGAAGTATACGAAGTACGAGGCTGATCTTTCGCTGGACATCAAGGCGGACACTTCCTCGATGGAGTATATCAGCTACTTCCCCTCGGCGAACGGAAATTTCCCCATCAATAAGGTGACTTATATAGAGATGAAGACAGACACCGACGGGCAGGTGCAGTATGTGCACGTTGCGAAGTCGCTGGGGGATCTTCTGACCGACACCTCGGCGACTAATACGAATGTATTCGCGGGGATACTTGCAAAGGACATACAGAACGTGTTCCATTCCGAAACGGAGGGGTACTATTTCGCGTATGTATATTTCGAGGACGCGGGCACGGCGCTTACGACCACGAGCAATACCGTAAGGGTGGAGATGACGCATTACAGCGCAGAGGATATACCTGCGCCTGCATCACCGTCGTTTGACGCGGGGTATGCTACGAATAATCTTATGTTCTCGGATACGGGAAAGCTTTCCTGCGGGGTCATCTGCGGGACGTGCTCGAGCGCGCAGACTTCGGCGGGGCTTTATATAGGAAGTATCGGTACCTATTTCATGAATAAGGGCGACGAGGTTTGATTTTTTGTGAATTAGTAGGAGGCGCGGGAGTTTTCCCGCGCTTTTGTTTTTGTGGGAGAGGGAGGTTTGCCTTTCGTCTTTGTGGCGCACAATACACGCGGTCGAGGGGTCTGCCTTTCGGCTTTGTGGCGCAATACACGCGGTCAAGGGGCCGAGCCCCTTGCGGGTCGAGGGCGGCGCCCTCGTCGCCGTCCGCAGACGGCGAAATTCCCCACGCATGGAAATTTTCGCGCAGTGAAAGCAGTAATCGGGCGCGTTAATCCGACTTAAAAAGCGCTAAAGGGGTTTGGGGGAAAACAAGAGTTTTCCCCCAATGCA